>JAUXCK010000155.1 GCA_030618925.1 Desulfobacteraceae bacterium | reverse complement strand
TTCGTCGGTAGAACTTTTCTGATAGTTTAGTTTTTATCACGACTTGGAGGAAATTGCCGTTATCGAGGGCGATGACCTGATGCCGCATGCGGAGGAACTCAAAAATCGGGGGTTAACAGAAATGTATGATGGTTCTCCCTGGCCGGACAGGATGTTGAGCATGAACGCATATTTGGGTGCAGTTCCCATAGCCGAGGCATTGGCCATGGGAGCCGATATCGTACTCACCAGCCGTGTTGTGGACAGTGCGCTGACACTCGGGCCGCTGCTTTATGAGTTTGGCTGGGCAGATGATGATTATGATCGGTTGGCCCAGGGAAGCCTGGCAGGGCATATCAATGAGTGTGGTGCTCAGGCCACAGGAGGGCTTCATACAGACTGGGAACTCGTGCCCGACTGGTCAAATATCGGCTACCCGGTTCTTGAGTGTCAGGATGACGGCACATTTATCGTAACAAAACCGCCCGGGACCGGCGGTCTCATATCAGCGGCCACGGTTTCCGAGCAGATGCTTTACGAAGTTGGAGATCCCCAGGTTTATTTGCTGCCGGATGTCACATGTGATTTTTCCCAGGTAAAGATTGAACAGGTAACATCGGACAGCGTAAAAGTGTCCGGCGCAATCGGGTATCCGCCCACGGATACCTACAAGGTGTGTGCAGGCTTTCAAGACGGATATCGTTCTATTGCCGTACTGCCTGTTATCGGTATTGACGCGGCACGCAAGGCTGAGCGACAGGCCGGGGCCATCCTTGAAAGAACAAGCGCCATGCTTCAAAAGAGAAATTTTGAAGATTATCGGTCCACATGGATAGAACCCATAGGTGCGGAAATCTCTTACGGAAAAAACAGTCGGGCGCGCAGTACCCGGGAGGTCGCCTGCAGAATTGTGGTTGAACATGACAAAAAGGAGGCGTTGACGATTTTTGCCCGGGAGATTTATGCCCCCATTACTTCCATGTCCCCCGGCAGCACGGCCTGGCATGAAGGGAGACCGTCTGTTTCCCCGGTGGTCAGGCTTTTTTCGTTTTTGATACCTAAAAATGAAATATCAATTAATGCCATCCTCGACCAGGAATCCCGGCAGGTAACGGTTCGGGCAGATGGGGGGTTTGATTTTTCTGAAATTGTAAGACCTGACATTCCTGACAGTGAACCCATTCCAGGGGATATGGTTTCTTTGCCACTTATTCGTCTGGCCTGGGGTCGAAGTGGTGACAAGGGCGATTCCTTTAATATCGGCATTATTGCGCGACACCCCGGCTACCTTCCGTATATACGAAAAACGTTGACCACAGAGGCTGTCCGTCATTATTTCTCTCATGTATTTAAAGGTGCGGCGAACCCATTGGTTGAACGGTTTGAGTTGCCCGGCATTCATGCGATCAACTTCCTTTTGCATGAGTCACTGGGGGGAGGCGGGATGGCCAGCATGCGGTTCGACACTCTGGCCAAGGGAATGGCACAGCAGCTTCTGGATTATCCAATCATTGTTCCCAAATCCCTTATGGAGGGGTGATTTTTTTTGTCATTTGAAATTTTTTTCAAATTCAAGCCCAGGGTATTTCCCTCACGGTCTTAAACCTGTTGCGTGCATCGTGTAGAAGTGCCCTTCCCACTGCACATGCGTCAGGATTCCTGTTGTGGAGGCGTTGTCGTAGGTGCAGGCACAAAACCCCTTCCCTTCAATATTCGCCCGCACCACTGAGCGGCCTTCGCTGTTACGCTTAATCATGGGTGGATCCAGCGAATCGATTTCGATGGCGACGCACCCCTCACCCCGGGTACGAACCTGCAGAGAATGATCGATGTGAGCAGGCGTGACCATAAGCATCAAGCTTCCATCGGCCGCCAAAGTGACCTCCGGCTGCAGGAGGGTATCGGCACCCAGTTCCTCAGCCAGTGAGTGGTCAGAGAGTTTGCCCACGTGGCGCCAAATCCACGTCTGGGGGTTCCCGAAGGGAGTCGTGCCGAAAACCTGTATGGTCGAATTATCGTAATCAGAATCCGTTCCAACGAATGCCAGGCACTCGACAATCAGGTACAGCGACCCGTTTTGCGCAAACAGTGCAGGGTTATTCACCATGGCACATTTCTGGATCGGTAATCCGGCCAGCTTGTCCAACTGGACTTTGAGATTGTAAGATGGAGAGGTCATTGACACGCCGAGGATTGTCTCGTTTTCAACCACCTCTGTATCGCCAAGCTGGTCAGGGGAGGGTGCAGCGCCAATTCGTACCGTCCAGCTCGTGGCGTAATTCGGGTTGTATCCCCTTTTTGGCCTGAGGAAATAGCGGAGGTGCGCGCCATACCAGGTAACATCCCCACCAGACCTCATGGCAGCCAGGGATACCGTCTCCGAACTCAAGATACCGTTCTCTCCGCTGCCTTCGGGATCAACCAATGGTGTGGCCGGGTAGAGTTCACCCACAAAGTTGAAGGTCGTCCCTCCGTCGTCGCTGCGGGCCAGATGTGATGAAACTACAGCCATCAGCACCGGTTTCCCGGATGGATCAGTCCCCGTGGTAATGTCAAGCCATGAGTAGGCGAGCCAGAGACGGTCCAATACGTCCAGGTCGTGAGCAATTATTGAGTCTGCGTAACCATGAAACGTGCCGGGGCCGGTGGAAGGGGGATCGTCCAGGATCATTATCTGAGGGCACTCACCCCTGACATCGCAATCGACCGACGGCCCCGGTTGATTCCGGTGCCTGTCACTTTTTTTGTTTTGCGCAATACAGCCCCACAGGGCGATAGCGAGGATCACCACCCACGTGGCATATCGTATTTCCTCCTTTTTCATACCCCCCACTTTTTTCTACTTACAGCCATTTCGCATCATTATCAAAAAAAAGATTTACCTGCTCCAGGTAGTGATCTGGATGTCTCGTTTTTTTGATCTTTTTCATGGATTTTTGACAGTCTTTAAATGAAAAAGAAAAATATTTCCAGAGGCCTTTCATTTTATTCAGTAACTGGGAGGGGCCATCCAGAATACTATTGTATTGTTCAAACAATGCGTCATGAAATTGTTTCATTCTTGGAATTTTGTCCGGGACATCATCTTTTCCTGCTTTAATGATGCCGGGCAGAAATGGATTGGCCAGACACCACCGGCCAATCATCCAGTCACTCACATTGTCAAACCGCAGGGATAATGCCTTGAAAATTTCAGGTGTTTTGATATCCCCATTATAGACCACCTTGTGGCGGATCAATGCCATACACTGACAAAATGCCTCATAATCAATCTCTCCCTCATATCGCTGAATACCGATTCTGGGATGAACGATGACGTCTTCCAGAGGATACTGGTTTAAAATCGGTATCAGTCTGAAAATATCATCTTTGCTGCGCCAGCCAAGTCTGAGTTTTATGGAAAGTTTTCCGTTGATCCCCGGAACCACAGTATCAAGAAATGCGTGAATCATATCTGTATGGGGCAGCATGCCGGCGCCGCGTTTTTTATTGGCCACCCTGGGATAAGGGCATCCCAGGTTCCAGTTGACAATATCATAACCCAGATCATACAGATAGTTGGCAAGAATGATAAAGTCTTTGGCTGTTTTGCTCAGAATCTGTGGGATAACCGGCAGCCGGGTATTATGCTCGGGCCAGACGTCCTTGACATATTTTTTTTTGATTTTATTATCACTTTTACTGGCAATAAAGGGTGAGACAGCGATATCAATCCCTTCAAAGTGATCTGCAAATGTATTCCTGAATATATGATCCGTAACCCCTTTCAAGGGGGCCATGTATAGTCTGGTGTATTGCATCAGTGCGGATTGTTACACTCCATGGGCTGAGTGTTGCGTCATCATCATGCGCAGGATACTGCCGGGCTTGATTCAGGGGATATTCTTGAAACCACAGCAATGGAAATCAGGGAACCTGAAGAAGATCCGGCCAGCGTTCCATCATTTTTGGAAATGCCGGCACCTGCTGCCACTTTAAAAATTAAAATGAGACCTCTATATCATCCACATACCACCCCGCCAGGTTATGGAGCCCAAAACCGACCAGCTGGAACTTGAAACGAACCCTTTTGACTATATTGTAATCCGGCATCTCGATAACCTGAACGGCCTTCGACCATTTGGGTGAAACACCTGTATAAGTGGCATCTTTAAGGAGCTCCCAGTCACTCCAGACATCAGATGATGTCTCTTTGGACATATAGATCTTGCCCGTAGTAAATATAGCAAACTCAAACCAGTGAAAAAAATTCAAGTAAATCTTATCCACTGCTTCGATTTCAGGGAGTTCAATGGAAGGGCTTTTCAGCCAACTCAAAGAGGGGAGGATAGGATAGGGTCCATTCAGATTTGTCCCTGCGCAGCTGGATCCTGAATAAGGCCCGCCCGGACCATAGTCGAGTGAGTCGGGTGTGCCGACCTCCCAAGTCGGGTTTCCCTCAATTGCCCAGTCCCCAAGACCCTCTTCAAACCCATAGGCATAAATCGGGGAGGCTTCATACATGGCTGTGTGTGGCGCACTATCATTGGTCCCATCATTTACGATCAGGCGAATTTCATAGGTGCCGTTGACATCCGGTATAAATGTGGGATTTGAACTGCTGGGATCGGAAAGTAATGCAATACTGTCCTCCGGTCGCTTGAAAGACCAGCTATAGGTTAAGGTCGCACTATCAGCACTGCTGCTCCCGCTGCCATCAAGGGTTACCGGCAAATTGGTAAAAACATCCTGATCCGGACCGGCGTCAGCAATTGGAAGGTTAAGTCCCGCCGGAACATTGTTATTATCGTCATTGTCATTTCCAGCACAGCCGACGCTGGCAATGATAATTAATCCCAACAACAGGATACGTCTCAAGGGGTGTTTCCATAAAATTTCTTTTTTCATTTTATTCTCCCAGGCTATTTTATTTTTCACACATTGAACAGCCTTTGCCTTGGCTCGTGCACGGATTTTTACTAAAAGTCATCCTCTTGGCAGAATTAAAGCAAGAGCCGTGCCTGTTCGAATAAATGGACTCGTTCTTATTAAATATCAGTTTGTTATATTGAAGATTTAAAAAAATGTCTATGTTTTCCTGGGCCATTAGGAACAAATTGGTGTTGAATCGATTTCCCAATATGAAAAAGTTTTCATACCTCATGGAGATAAACACCCCTTGCATCAGTCTTTTTCGCTGCCGATGAAACGATAGATGACGGCACCAATCAAACCGCCCACAATCGGGGCCACCCAAAAAAGCCAGAGTTGAGTGATGGCCCATCCTCCGGCAAAAACAGCCACACCCGTGCTGCGGGCAGGATTCACAGAGGTATTGGTCACCGGAATGCTGATCAGGTGAATCAGGGTGAGACAGAGGCCGATGGCGATGGGCGCAAGCCCCTGGGGCGCACGCTTGTCGGTTGCACCGAGAATGACGATCAGAAACATCGTGGTCATCACCACCTCGGTTACCAATGCCGCCAGCAGGGAGTATCCACCCGGCGAATGGGCGCCGTACCCGTTTGATGCAAAACCGGCAGTGACATCAAAGCCGGCCTTGCCGCTGGCGATGAGATAGAGGACACCGCCTGCTGCAATACCCCCCAGAACCTGTGCGACGATGTACGGCAGGAGCTGGTTTGCCGGAAAACGGCCTCCAGCCCAAAGCCCTACAGAAACTGCCGGATTGAGGTGGCAGCCGGATATGTGTCCAATGGCAAAGGCCATGGTCAGTACTGTCAGGCCGAAAGCCAGAGATACGCCAAGCAGGCCGATGCCCACGTTGGGGAAAGCAGCGGCCAATACCGCACTGCCGCACCCGCCAAGAACCAGCCAGAATGTCCCGAAGAATTCAGCGCCATACTTTTGCATAATGATCTCCTTTTTTGTGTTGACGTTAATGCCGGACAGCGTTTAACCAGACGTTTTTTTACGGATAAAAAGGGTGCGACACATTGTTACCGCTTTTCAGAATGCATTTTAATCAATTTCATTCCATTTTCAAAAAACACCTTTTGATAGAACTCATCTGAAAGCCCCATTTCCAGCAGGCACTCGATCTCCTCTTCCCGGGGAAAGATTAAATTCGGAAAATCAGAGCCATAAACGATTCTGTCCTTATTCTCCTCAAGGATACGGGTTCCAAGGTTAAATCCCATATCCGCCTGCTTAAAAAATGTAAATGCCGTGTCAAAATAAAGATTTTTATGCCCTGCCAGAAGATCCATAAATGCCTCAAACTCAAGTGCGCCCATATGGGCGATATTGGCAGGAATATCCGGATATCGTTTCAGCATTTTTTGGAAATTTTGTATCCCCGTGTACTTATTGCCCACAGGCCCGGTCCCTGTGTGAAATAAAATGCGTTTCCCCTTTTGTATCACAAGGTCATAAAGGGGAAAAAGTCTTTCATCATAGGGATAAAAATCCTGAACAAGAAGTTGAAGCTTAAACCCCAGAACCTGTGGATGCGAAAGTATCGCCTCAGCCAGCGCCATATAGTCATCGTCATCAGGATGAAAAGCTGCGAAACAATAAAGATCGGGAAAGTCATCAAGTACTTTCATGTTCCATTGGTTCAATCCCTCTGCAACCCCCTTCTTATGGGCGTAGTTGGAATATACAATGGGGGTGACATTTCTTTGATTTAAATAATCCACACACTCCCTGTAGTACATCGGGTATAA
>JAUXCK010000217.1 GCA_030618925.1 Desulfobacteraceae bacterium | reverse complement strand
TGATGCCTTGGCAATACTGGGGTTGGATTTTTAGAGGACATCCCCTAATATACAGGCCGTTGTATCATGTTTTTTTTGAGACACAGGTGTCTCATGAGGCAATTTAGGCGCCGGGAATGCAGGTGAATCCAGCTTTTCAGTCATGGCACATTTCTTGAATAATATTTTAGAAGGCATTAGAAGGCAATAATTCCGATTTTCAGGCTGTTGGAAACCAGATAAAAAGTAAAGGAAAAAAGTAATGCACGAGCTACAGGTTACAGAGAGCATCCTCAATATTGCACTCAAACATGCCGAACCATCCAATGTTACCAAAATTGTCAAGATTCATCTGGACATCGGTGATCTGTCTGATTTGGAAAATGAGTGGATTCAGCACTATTTTGACTACCTGAGCAAAGACACCATTGCAGAAAAAGCCGAGCTTGTGATCAATCGCAAGCCCATTGTGCTCAAATGTGATGCGTGCTCACACTCTTTTGAGATTAATAAAAACGAGATGAAAGACATTGCATGCCCCAAGTGCGGGAACCAGAAATGTTCGCTCGAGTCGGGCAGGGAATACTACATCAAGAACATGGAGGTACTATAATGGACGAGGTACGACTGATTGAGGTTAAGGAAGAGATTCACTCGGATAACAAGGTGAAAGCTGAAGAATTAAGAAGCAGACTCGCAACCAGCAAAACCTTTTTGTTAAATCTCATGTCGTCTCCGGGTGCAGGCAAGACCACCACGATTCTGAAAACCATAGAGATCCTGGGCGATGATCTGACAATGGGCGTGATCGAGGCGGATATTGACTCCATGGTGGATGCGGAAAAAATTGCTGAAACAGGCATCAATGCCGTTCAGCTGAGGACCGGGGGCTTCTGTCACCTGGACGCATCCATGGTGGAAAGGGGTCTTGATGGAATGGATCTATCCCCCCTTGATCTTGTGATCATTGAAAACGTGGGCAACCTGGTTTGCCCCGCAGAATTTGACACAGGGGCCATTAAAAATGCCATGATTCTGAGTGTGCCCGAAGGCGATGACAAACCCCTTAAATATCCCCTTATGTTTACGGTATGCGATGTGCTTCTGGTAAATAAGATAGACTACCTGTCGCTTTCTGATTTTGACATTCAGGCCATGAGGGAAAGGGTGCTCAAGTTAAATCCAGACATTCAGATATTCGAGATATCCTCTAAAACAGGCCAGGGGGTTGAGGCATGGGTTGACTGGCTTAAGACAGAAGTCAATCAATTTATAAATTGATGTGGCGTAGGCGCACCTTCCTTCATTATTCGATATTCGGTGTTCGATATTCGACATTCGCTTTTAATGCGCTTTTCATTTGTTTTTTGGCCGCAGAAGCAGCTGATGACTCGGGCTGAAGCATAGGCGCCTTACAAGGGAAATGGCCAGCAGCGTACCGATAGCGGTAGAGCCCACAAGCATAACCATGATCACGATCTGGTACTTGATGGCGAGCACCGGGTCAGCTCCGGCAAGAATCTGACCCGTCATCATCCCGGGAATGAAAACCATCCCCACCGCCATCATAGAGTTGATAGAGGGGATCATGCCTGCTTTTACCGCATCTCTGACGGTCTCCTGACTCGCCTCTTTATAATCCGCACCAAGGCACAGCTTCATCTCTATCTCTTTTCGATTTGTCCTTAAATCTCCCAGCAACCGTTCCAGGGCGATGGCGATGGCATTCATGGAATTTCCGATGACCATTCCGCCAAGGGGTATAAAATACTGGGGTTTCCACCAGGGTTTTACACCGACCACCACGGCTGTGACCATAAAGGAGACCAGAAAGAAGCTGATGGTCATGGAAAAAAGTACGGGGAAAAAAAAGGATATTTGTTTTTCTTCCACCCTGCTGTAAATCGTCCAGGCAGCGAAAAATGTCATAAAAAGAAAAATCAATAAGACCAGCCAGACATTGTCCAGATTAAATATAAACTTGAGGACATACCCCAACATGAAAAGCTGGGCAAATGTCCTCACCGTACCGATCAATAGATCACGTTCCAGCTTCAGGGCATGAAAAACAGAGGCGGCGCCGGCGATCAGTATAAATAAAAGCCCTGCGGCCAGTTGACCGAATCCGATATTTACAATTTCCGGTTCCATTAGATCTCCATGATCCTTCCGTCTGTTATATCCAGGACAATCGGGGTGACCTTTTTAGGCACAAATGTATTGTGGCTGACCATGATAACGGTGCTTCCGGATTCACAACATAACCGCTCGGCGCTTGATTCTACGATTTTTCTACTCTCTTTGTCGAGTGCGCTGGTGGGTTCATCGAGCAGGATGATTTCCGGAAACAGCAGGATTCCCCTTATGAAACAGACCCGCTGAAGCTGCCCCACAGAGAGGTTCTGTGCATTGTGTTCCAGGCTTACATTCGTAAGACGAAAATCTTTCAGGCGCGTCAGGAGGTGGTCATCATCAGGCCGGGTCAAGTCATTGTTATTTTTAAAATCAAACGGCAGCAGTAGATTGTCCCTGACCGAACCGTCGATTACGGTCGGGGTTTGCTGAATGTAGAGAATTCGCCTGCGGAGTTCTGGCGGGTGATAGGATGACAAGGGCAGATGATTAAAAAATATCTCCCCTGACGAAGGCTCCTCCAGTCGGTTGAGGAGCCTCAGGAGGCTTGATTTGCCGGCACCTGATGGCCCTTTGATGAGATAGAAGGCGTTGGATTTGAATTCAAAGGTCAAGGCCTTAAAAAGGGGTCGGGACCCGGGATATGAAAATGAAACTTCCTTAAATTCAATAATGGCTTTTTGATCCATGAATATCTATTACCATCAATCGTCATGTGTCTTTATATATCCACGGGCACCGCTCCGGGGTGATCATTGAGAAAGCGATACAGGGTCGCACGTCCCACATCCAGCAGTTTGGCTGCTTTTGCCTTATTGCCGCCTGTTTTAATGAGGGCTGCCCGAACAATGTCTGCATCAAGTTTTGATGCAGGGCCTCTCCTGATCCGGTCTGTCCGGCTTTCAAGGAGTTCCAAAGGAAGATTATCAGACGAGATGATTTTCGTCCTGCTTTTAATAATGGCAAATTGTATCACATTTTCAAGTTCTCTGACATTTCCCGGCCATGGGTAGTCCAGCATAATGGACATGGCTGATTCTGAAATTTTGTGCGGGTCACTGCCGGTTTTTTGTTCAATCTGCTTGAGAAAATGTTCAGATAAAAGCGGGATATCATTTTTCCGGTTTCGAAGCGGCGGAAGGGTGATGGGGATAACGTTTAATCTGTAATACAAATCATCCCGGAAGTTATTTTTTTTGACCTCGTTTTTTAAATTTTTGTTGGCTGCACTGATGATACGCGCATTGACACGGGTTGTTTTTTCGCTCCCGACTTTCTCGAGGACGCCTTCCTGAAGAAAACGCAAGAGCTTTACCTGCAAGTGTTTGGGCAGTTCTGCGACCTCATCTAAAAAGATTGTTCCATTGTCAGCCAGCTCGAACCTGCCTTTTTTATCGCGGATCGCACCGGAAAATGATCCCTTTACATGTCCGAAAAGCTCACTTTCAATCAGTCCTTCAGGCAATGCGCCGCAGTTAATGGGAACAAAGGGTGCGCCGTTTCGCAGGCTTTCATTGTGAATGGCATTTGCCACAAGCTCCTTGCCGGTTCCTGTCTCTCCGCAGATATGCACGGGCGAGTCATAAAGGGCGACTTCTCTGATCTGTTGAAAAACCTCGAGCATTTTGGGATGTCTGCCGATAATGTTTGAAAATCCGGTTAGATCCCTGGCTTTTATTTGAAGATTCAGCAGGTCGGTCACATCTCTGAAGGAGGCTAGAATACCAACATTTCGATTCTCCTCATCCTTCATCATGGTCGCCGTCATCTCGATACGACGGGATTCACCGGTTTTTGTCACAATTGTGGCTGAATATTCTGATTTGTCCGTAAATGTGGGAGAAGTCCCGCAAAATGAGCAGTTTTCCCCACAAAAAGGGCCGTTCAGGGCTTCATGGCAATCCTTTCCTAAAATTTCATCCCTGTTGAACCCGGTTATCTTTTCAGCAGCTTTGTTGAAAAAAAAGATATTCCGGTCTAGATCATGGGCGATGATCCCCTCCTTGAGGTTGTCGAGGATTCGTTCCAGGTTGTTTTTCTGAGATGATATGTTGTCAAGCGATATTGGTTTCATAATCGGCTCACGTAATCGTAAAACAATCACATGGCGTCTTATATAGTTCATTTTGTTTTAAAAATAAACAAGTTTTTCCATTAGGGGATAGTGCTGGAATATTGTTTTAAAATTGTTTCAACAGGCGGTGTCTATAAAAGTGTTATAAAAAAGTGTTATAAAAACGGTTATGGCAACCCCGCGGCTGCCATGATGTCCGGCACACGCTCCTCCTTGCCGATGGCCATGATATGCACGCCGTCACACAGCTTCTCTTCCCGAATCTGTTGGATCATACGGCCGGCAATGTCTATGCCCTTTGAAAGCGCCCCTCCCTTTGGTGCGGATGCCATTTCATCGATCAGATCCTGGGGCACGCTCACGCCGGCAATATTTTTGTTCATAAACCGTGCCATGGGGGCTGAGGTCAGAAGAATGACACCAGCCAGAATTTTTACGGGAAACTGCCGGGCATAGGTCATAAAGGTTTTAAATTTATCCAAATCATATACCGCCTGGGTTTGGATAAATTCGATCCCGGCCTCAATTTTTTTTTCAAATTTTATCAGCTGGGGTTCGAGAGGGTTGGCCTCGGGGGTGACAATGGCGCCGGCACAAAAGGAAACCGATCCGTCCAGGTCGTTTCCGCCAAGGTCTTTTCCCTTTTCAAGGGTCCTGATGGCTGAGACAAGCTGACTCGAATCCAGATCAAACACCCCTTTTGCTTCTTTATGATCTCCCAGCATGACCGAATCACCGGTCAGGCAGAGGACGTTTTCAATCCCGCGGCTTGCGGCAAAAAGCAAATCCGCCTGGAGCGCCAGCCGGTTGCGGTCCCTGCAGGTCATTTGCAATATGGGTTCGCCACCCAGTTCCTTTACCAGCAGCGCACCGCCCAAAGAAGGAAACCGCATCACGGAGCTCTGGTGATCCGTAAGGTTCATGGCATCCACCTTGTCTTTCAGAAGGTTGATATGGTGAATGGTGCTTTCAAGGTTTGTTCCTTTGGGGGGTGCCACCTCACAGGTGACCACAAAATTATTCGATTCCAGGGCATTTCTAAATGATGACGTCATAATTAACCGGTCCTTTTCTGATGGGGTCCTTATTGCTCATATACATGTTCTTAGCTTTCTGTGTTTTTTGTTTTCGTTGTCTTTGTTCTGTGTCCTGTGTCCGATGTTGCCTGTATCCCTGGATTGTCCATTCTGTATCGCTCCTTCCGTTTTCTCTAATGTTTATCTTTAAGAAAAATCAGTCTATATATTTAACACCCATTCTCTATTATGAAAAGATGGTCAACAATTCCACCAATATGAACAAAACGAACACTCATCTCTCACTTCAAATCCCTGGAGTTAAAAAGTCGGAGGCCAAGCGGTCTTAGGAAGACAAATCCTT
>JAUXCK010000230.1 GCA_030618925.1 Desulfobacteraceae bacterium | reverse complement strand
TGTACGTCAGCCCGGAGGCCCCGATTGAGCAGTAAGAACAGTGCATGGGGCAGCCCCTGCTTGTGACGATCACCGTGCTGCCTGCTTTCTTTCGTTTATAAAAGGAATGTTTTATCAGCTGTATGGCGGGCAGGGGAAATTGATCGGGGTTTTCCACCATGGCAGGCGGGCTGACATGGAGGCTGTGTTTTGTTTTCCGATAGACCACCCCCGGTACCCTGTCCAGCTCCCGGCCATTCCTTATGGCCCTGGCCAGAAGAGGCATGGCAAATTCCCCTTCGCCTCGAATAAGGTAATCAACAGCCGTGCAGGCCATACAAGATTCCGGCATGGACGTCGGATGATGGCCTCCGAGGACAACCTTGCAGTCTGGATGAGCCGCCTTGATCACTTCGGCTGTTTTCATCGCCAGATCACTATAGGCTGTGAAAAGAGAAGAAATACCCACCAGAAATGCACCTGACGCACTGGCCATTTTTCCGATATGTTCAAAGCTGTAGCCAAACTGTCGGAAATGGTGGAAAAGCGCAAAGGGGGAAAGGTCGGGTTCCCCGTAAAACGCCTTGAGATAATGCATTTCCTCCGGCAGTTCAAGGACATGTGATTTGGGCGTTGCCAGAGCGTCGAAGAGAGTTGTCGTAAAATCATGTTGGATCAGTGTGGAAGCGATAGAGGCCAGTCCATAGGGAATGGTTCGTTTTGAGGTGAGGTAGAAATCCCGGATAGGAGGCTGTACAAGAAAAATGTCTGTCATGCATGTTTGATAATTCAAAGAGGTGAGAAAAATCAACTTGTTTTTTGTCTGTCAGGAACAAACCGCATAAACACTTTTAGCTGCCTGGATGCCGCATATCGAGCACCCGACCTTCAAACACCCTGCTTTGTCTCGTCCTTCGTTAAACAGGCGCAGGCGCTAGAATTTTTCCTTAGGTGGATTGAAATATCCGTGTTTCACAGCCGGAAACCGATTTCGGATTTGTTTCAGTACCATTTTCATGCCAACAGGGGCTCCGAGCGGTGCAGCATCACACATGTGTTTCCAGTACCTGAGAGGGTCAAAGTTAAGATTACGCCACTGAATCAGATGGACCGGATGCTGGGTTAAAAATTCATCAAACAGGGCAATTTCCTCCGGGGCATCGGTCACGCCAGGACAGTTTAAATAATTGAGGGACACAAATTTATTCATTCGAAGCGCCGTGTCTATACTCTCCCTCACTTCCTGGAATCCATATCCGCCAGGCCTGAAATAGGCATTATAGCAGGGTTCCTGCACACTGTTGATGCTCACCCGGATACTGTCAAGGCCCGCGTCAAACAATTCTTTGAGCATCTCGGGTCGACTGCCGTTGGTGTTCATGTTGATTGTCCCCTGGTCCGTGGCCGAGCGTATCCGTTCGATGGCCTTTAAAACAACCGGTCCGGCCAACAGTGGATCCCCCTCGCACCCCTGGCCGAAACTCACAATACTCTGGTCAACCTTCCTCATATGCGCAAGGGCAACCCCGGCGATTTCTTCCGGCGTCGGGGTAAATCCGATCCGTTCCTGGGGAGCGGACATGACGCCCTCCTTCTGAAGGGATATGCACCCCAGGCATCTTGCATTGCAATTCTGAGAAACGGGCAGCGGGGCTTCACATCTTCCGATGAAGAAGTTTTTGGCCGCCGGACAGCCGTATTCAATTGCACATTTCTCAAGATGCTGTCTCAATCTGTTCTCCGGCAGCCTGATTTCCATGGCCTTTATACCGGCCTTAACCTTCTCCAGGTTCATGAGGCGAAGGTCCTGCCGTCTCTCCCGGTCGACCTGGATGACGGCCGAGCAGAACTCTCCATTGTCCCATCCCATGGCACCGTATGAGAAAAGGGGCAGGTAATCTGCATCCGCACCCTCTTCATATGCACAGGTATAGGAATTGACATAACCGGGTGAATTAAAGGCCGCCACCGGAAAAATGGGCTCGCCGGGCTGATGGGGATTTTTCGTCAGTGTTTCAAATCGGTTTTGGCTTAGATTGAAAACAAGGGGAACACGGTCCGGCAGGCGCATGAATTCGCCGCCAAAAGGCATGGTTTCTGTTTTATCCCTGGTGAGGATAACAAGGGAAGATCCAGCCATCCCGACGGCTGCATATCCCTCAAGCTCAAAAATTTCTCCGTCAGCGTTTGCAGCCACTGCCGTGACCGCAATGTCTCTGTCCATGCGTTATTTTCCCATGTTTTCAGCACATAACCGTTGATGTGGGATACGCCTTGACCCGCGCACCGGATTCAGCTATAAATGCAAAAAAAGAGGCTTCCCTTGAGACCCCATATCATGGAATGGTTTCAATGGAAACCGAATAGATATTACCGAGTTATGCAATAGGCAAAAGCCATCCAGACTCCGGCCGGATGGCTTTTCTTTTTATAGGGGGTCCACAGTGAAAAAACGGGCTGCTTCAAAACGGCTTGTCCCAAGGGTACTTGTACCAAGGTTACTTGTAATAGACAACTACGATTCCTTTACCCATAACCTGGTACAGATGTTTATGCAATATTCCCTTTTCATTGATGTGCACCGGTGTGACAAAATATCCCTGGCCCGGATCAAGCACCTTGATCCCGATTATATCCTGGTCAGCCCGGGGCCAAGGGACCCTGCTCACGCAGGTATTTCAATATCGCTCATTGAAGCCTTTTACCAAAAAATTCCCATTCTAGGGGTCTGCCTCGGCATGCAGTGCATTAATGAGGCCTTTGGGGGCACAACCACACGGGCGCCTGTGCCGACGCACGGCAAGACCAGCCGGATCTTTCATAAAAATCAGTATATTTTTAAGAAAGTCCCTTCCCCTTTTGTTGCCGCCCGTTATCATTCTCTGATGAGCCGGTTCAACGGCATTGAACTCGAAGTGACGGCTCAGAGCAGGGACGGCGTGATCATGGGACTGTCTCATCCTGAGTTCCCGCTGCATGGGGTTCAATTCCATCCAGAGAGTTTTATGACGGAATACGGCTTCACCCTGGTGGAAAATTTTTTAAGCCTGGGTGGCTTGAAAAATCCGGTGAGAAACCTTGATTGGGATTATGGTTCCTGCAATATTGCAAAAAAAAGGCACAAAGAATGAATCAGAAAACCCCTGATGACATTAAAAAAATATCTCCGGAAATTAACGGGGTTCACATTGAAGAGATTCAGCTGAAAGAACCGTTTCTCCGGACTGCGGGCCGATTTGCAAAGGATCCGGGAACCGTACTTCTCTTGAGCGGCGGAGATCTTGATTGTGCCCGTTATCATATCCTGGGCGCAAGGCCCTGGCTGAGTTTAACAGGGCATGGCCGGAACATAAACCTTCAGGTGAACAACCAGCAGATTGATTTCAGGGCCGATCCATTCACTGCCCTTAGAATGGTGCTTCGCCATTTCAGGCAAAATCTCCCCGGGCTGCCGGTGCCGGTTGCAACGGGGTTGTTCGGCTACCTTGCCTATGATTTAAAGGATCACCTGGAAAACCTGCCACGCACAGCCATAGATGATCTGGGTCTGCCGCAGGTCTGTTTTTTTTCCCCGACCATTATTCTTGTGCACGATAAAAAAAAACAGCGGTCATTTCTGTGCATTCCCAAACGAAGTGTTGCCGGCACGGATACAGTCGAGGCGGACCGAAAAATATTCTACCAGACCCTTTCATCAGATCTGCCGGAAGATCAAGGCTTCAGGGGCAATACCCATGGCTTCAAATCAAACTTTATGAAGGATGCCTACATGGCGTCCATCAATAAAATCAAAGACTATATTGCCGCAGGTCATGTGTATCAGGTCAACATGTCCCAGCGCTTTGAAATGGACTTTTCAGGTGACGGCTTCAGCCTGTTCACATCTTTGTATCATGCCAACCCGGCACCATTTTTTGCCTACGTTCAAGCCGGTGACCATCAGATTGTTTCCACTTCACCGGAGCGGTTTATCCGGCAAACCGGGACCCGGGTGGAAACCAGGCCCATCAAGGGAACCCGCCCAAGGGGAAAAACCGCAGAAGCGGATGCCCGCCTCGGGCGTGCACTATCTGAAAGCAAAAAAGATGATGCAGAGCTTTCCATGATTGTTGATCTTCTTCGAAATGATATTGGAAAGGTCTGCAAAGGCGGTTCTGTCCGGGTTGTAGAGCACAAAAGGCTGGAGGCATATGAAAATGTTTTCCACCTGGTTTCGATCGTCCAGGGCGAGCTGGCAAAAGGAAAGGATGCCGTGGATTTAATCTCTGCCGCTTTTCCAGGGGGCTCCATCACCGGATGCCCGAAAATAAGAGCAATGGAAATCATAGATGAATGTGAACCCGTAAGGCGTCACATCTATACAGGGTCAATCGGGTACATTGGTTTTCATGATACAATGGATCTGTCCATCGCCATCCGTACCGCAACACTTAAAAACAATAAAATCATTTTTTCTGTGGGCGGCGGAATCGTGTATGACTCGGATCCCGGCGACGAGGTTGAAGAAACCCTGCACAAGGGCCGCACCCTGATGGACATCTTTAATGAGAACACGCCATTATCCGCAGAAAGGCGTATGGTCTGGATGAACGGTGGCCTGAAACCAGAAGAGGAAGCGGCTGTTCCGCTTGCTGACAAAGGGGTTCAATACGGGTACGGTTTTTTTGAAACCATCCGGGTCAACCAGGGCAGGCCGTGCTATCTGTCGGAGCACATGGAGCGGTTTAATGCCGCCTGGCGGGCTCTTTTTTTCCATGACGTTCCGGATTTGACCTGGGAAGACATCATTGATCAGGTGATTTGCGCGAACACCCTTGGAGAAAAAACGGCAGCTGTAAAAATCATGGCCACAAGCGGCGACCGGGAGACCCCTCCTTTTAACCACACCCTGGCGGTGATGGCCAGGCCGTATACCCATCGCCTGGTCGAAAAAAATGCCCCCGGCCTGGCCCTTTCAGTTTATCCGGAGCCGCGTCAGACACCTCTGGCAAACCACAAGACCCTCAACTACCTTTACTACCACCTTGCAGGCAGATGGGCAGACCGTGCAGGGGCGGATGAAGCCCTGATTCTGAATCCGGACGGCAGCGTATCGGAGACCCACACCGCCAACCTTCTGCTGACCAAAGGAAAAAGGATCATATTGCCCCAATCCCATGCAGTGCTCCCCGGCATCATGGAAGGCGCCGTCATCCGGTTTCTGACCCGGCAGGGATACAGAGTGGAACGGAAAAAGATTTTCCCCCGGGACCTTGCTGCCGCCGACCAGGTCCTGATGACCAATTCACTGATCGGCGCTGTTCCGGTCCTCACCCTGGATGGGAAACCATTGCCCGGCCCCACGGATCTTTGTCAAAAAATTAATGATG
>JAUXCK010000089.1 GCA_030618925.1 Desulfobacteraceae bacterium | reverse complement strand
CCTCAATCTGCTGAGCAATCCAAAAAGGATGGTGGCAACGTTAAGATCTTAGGGAAAAGGGCATTTTTCATGATTCCTCCTGAAAATCGTTTGGCCGTTGTTCTCGTTAGATGGCGCCTGTGTCCATTTTTTTGCTTTCTAAACAATTTCAGTGTGTAACTTTTTTCCCGGGGTTCAAAAATTCTTTTATTTCCAGATACTTGAAAAATATGCTGCCTTGATTTTCAGAATATGGATGCCGGACCGGGTCTCACGATGATCTTTGGGTAAATTTCCCAAAAAAATTTTCTATTTTAATTGACAGGTGCCTGCTTCCGGGTTATAGAGGTGCCACATACCAAGTTTTTATCATATCAAGTAAATCTTATATCCTTTCTAACTTATCTATTAGCTGGGCCCTGCCTTAACCAGCAAACCAGGTTTATGAATTTGCCTGGCAGAACCCGGGCCTGAACAGGGCCCGGGTCCTTAACCCTGTCGTCATATTTCAAGTAAAAAATAAACGCATTCAGCTTCGGGTGTTGAGGGTTAAAATTTGAGCCCAACGCTGAAATCGGAAAAAACAGCCATTTATGGATAGACACTATTTTATGAATGGATTTGACCTCTTCTCCAAACCAATGGTGGTCACCGCCCCGTGGCCGGTATGCGCCACCATGTCTTCATCAAGGGCAAACAATCTGGTTTTAATGGAATCAAGCAGAACTTCCTCTGATGCCCACGGGATGTTGGTTGGGGCGATCCCTCCCCGGAAAATGGTGTCCCCGACAAATACATCCTCGTCAAACACAAAGCAGACGCTGCCCGGAGAGTGCCCGGGAGTCTCCAGAATGCGGAATGTGATCTCTCCAAACGCATACGTCCTTTTTGCATCGATAAATTCATCGATTTCAGGCGGGTCGCCGAAGGGTTGTCCGTGGGCCTTTGCCAACCCCGGTGCGGCCGCCAAAATCTCTTTTTCTTTCTCATGCAGATAAAAAGGCACATTTTTTTTCTGCTGTATTTTTGCAACAGCGCCCACAGGATCCACATGGGCATGGGTATTGATCAAATACTTGAGCTGCAGGTCCTGGCCGTCAATATATTCCATGATGCGTTCCGCTTCTGCTCCGGCATCAACAACAATGGCTTCTCCTGTCTGCCCACAGGACACAATATAACAATTTGTATTATAAACGGGTGAGACAACGATCATATGAATTTTCATGGTTTTCCCTCTTTGCCTGTTCCGGCCCCAACTCCATGAGCCCGGCTATTTTGATGTTTTATACGATCCGTTTAAACGATTTTTCCAGAGAAGATAACGTCCACCGGATCCACGTGGGACGGCCATGGGGGCAATTGGACGGGTTCTCGCACAAATCCATCTGTTCCATCAGGGCTTTCATCTCTTTCCGGGAAAGACGGTGGTTGGCCCTCACCGCGCCGTGGCACGCCATAAGAATCAGGCATTCATCAAGAATGGGCTCAAGCCCTTCAGAAAAACCAATATCTGATGCCCTTTCAATCATTTCAAGAATCAGCGGCCGGACTTCCCTGTCGGAGATGAGTGTTGGCACTGATTTCACGACAAATGTATTCCCCCCGAATGGTTCGACCTCAAGGCCGACATTCCCTAAGCTTGGAATCAATTTTTCAAGGACAACTGATTCATTATACCCGAGCTCAATAGTTTCCGGGATCAATAATTTCTGGATTGGAAAAGGAGTCGTAGAAGACCTGGTTTTCATTTGTTCAAACAAAATCCGCTCATGGGCAGCGTGCTGGTCCACCAGCACAAGGCCATCACCGGACTCGCAGACAATATAGCTGTCATGAATTTGACCGACTACCGAAAGGCGCGAAAATCCCGGCCCCTCCTGTTGATGTTTGGTCTCTTCCCGTTCCCTTTCCAGGGGGG
Source organism: Desulfobacteraceae bacterium (assembly GCA_030618925.1). Taxonomy (GTDB): domain Bacteria; phylum Desulfobacterota; class Desulfobacteria; order Desulfobacterales; family SURF-7; genus JAUXCK01. The sequence continues at coordinate 6,959 of JAUXCK010000089.1, read as the reverse complement.
GGGTCTGCGGGTCGCCATTTGCGAAGGATTGCCGGCGCCCTGCCTGACCGTAATCCGTCACTGTTTCAGAACTCCCGGCCGCCGTCTTTTTCCTTAACCCTCTCATGTTAAACGGGATCTCTTTTTCTTCAGGGGGGCTGTACGGCACTCGAAATTCTGCCGGGTGTTCCCGGATCTGGCTTTCCGCGACGGTTCCTTTGCTGTCTGACCATACGGACCGGTTGATGCTGTCCCATGCTTTAAAGACCGATGCCTTCAAAGCGTCATACACCCTTTGATATCCGGCAAATCGTACTTCATGTTTGGTTGGATGAACATTTACATCGAGTTGCTCAAAAGGGACCTCGATAAACAAAACCGCTACTGGAAAACGCCCTTTCATCAGTCTTCCACGGTATCCTTCGAATAAGGCATGCTGCAACCCCCGGTCCCTGATATACCGTTTGTTGACGTACACATAAATTTTCTGAGAAGTACTCCGGGTGAGTGATGGGGATGAAATCCAGCCGGAAATAGACGTATAAGGCGTCTCGAAATCGATTTTATGGAGGGCTCTCTGCATGTCCTGGCCCAGGACTGCCGTAATTCGGTCAAACGGATCATCCGCCAGGGGCCAGTTTTTAATTGTTTTCCCATTATGGGAGAGCCTGAACTGGATTTCCGGCCAACCCAGGGCAATGCTGGCTATATTTTCAGCAATATGCCCCATTTCTGTGGCAGTGGATTTGAGAAATTTTCTTCGCGCAGGCGTATTATAAAAAAGCTGGTTCACTGAAATCAGGGTCCCTGGCGGTGCACCGATCTCCGACACTTTCCTGATCTTGCCCCCTTCCACCACAATACAGGTACCAATGTCAGAATCTTCAGCACGTGTCACCATGGTAAATCTGGACACTGAGGAGATGCTCGGCAGGGCTTCGCCCCTGAAGCCCAGTGTGCGAATTGAAAAAAGATCAGCGTCATTCTCTATCTTGCTGGTGGCATACCGCTCCAGAGAGAGCAGTGCATCATCGTGGTGCATCCCGATGCCGTTGTCGGAAACGCGAATCATGGACCGGCCGCCGTTTTCAATTTCAACCATAATTCTTGTGCTTCCCGCATCGATTGCATTTTCCACAAGCTCCTTGACCACAGAGGCAGGCCGCTCCACAACCTCGCCGGCGGCTATCTTGTTGGAAATAATTTCAGGAAGTATTTTGATTCTGGACACGATGTTTTTCCAGACAACCCAGGCAGTCACAAATATCTATACATTTATGGCCTTAAACGTGTTCATTATTGTGGATATTGTGTGAATCATGTCTAAATGCATGTGATCGCTTCAGTCAATGGCCTGCCGCTCATGATGTTGGGGGGGAGTCTTTTTTTTGATAAACGCGTATTAAATATCCTGTCTCATTCGGATCAAGGTCAAACCGTATACCGGCCTCATTAATCAACTTGCCGACTGGTTTTTCCGGATCATATTGTCGTTCATCTGAAATCCATTTAACCGCGCTCCGAAGGGCTTCCCCTTCCGGCATAATGCTCATAACATCCCCTAACCCGGACAAGCCGGCAGAATTAAATTTTTAACCTTTATCTAAAACAATTTATAGAACAGGTCTTTTTTTATGAAAATCAGACGCCTGTTCAAAATTGTAGGCCACCTTCAGCAGCAGTTCCTCATTAAAATGCTTGCCCATAATCTGAAGACCGATGGGCAGGCCCCCGGCCGAAAATCCGCATGGGACAGACATGCCGGGGATACCGGCCAGGTTTGCCGCAAGGGTAAAAACATCTGACAGATACATGGTCAGCGGATCGTCCACCTTCTCCCCGATCTTAAAGGCCGGCGTAGAGGCTACAGGTGAGATCAATACATCACAGGTGTTAAATGCGTTATTAAAATCCTGGCCGATCAGCGTACGGACCTGGGATGCCTTGCCGTAATACGCGTCGTAATATCCGGCTGAAAGCGCATAGGTCCCGATAATGATCCGTCGCTGAACTTCTTCCCCAAATCCCCTGGATCTGGTTTGTCGATACATTTGAATCAAATCGGTCTGCCCCTCATCTCTGAACCCGAACCGGACACCATCATACCGGGCAAGATTGGAACTGGCCTCACAAGACGCGATCACGTAGTAAACCGCAACCACATAGTCTGTATGCGGCAGTGAAACGCCGACGCATTCCGCCCCTAAACCCTCAAGCACCTTCAGCGCGTTTTCAACAGACGCGCTAACATCCGGATCGAGTCCCCCGGAAGAATGGTATTGTTCGGGGATACCGATTTTCAGCCCTTTTAACCCATGTTGAAGGCAAGCGGTAAAATCAGGCACAGCCGCCTGCACCGATGTAGAATCACGCAGATCATAGCCGGACACAGCATTCATCAGGAGGGAACAATCCGTCACATCTTTTGATATGGGGCCGATCTGGTCAAGGGAAGATGCAAATGCCACCAGGCCGAATCTGGAGACACGTCCATAAGTCGGTTTCATCCCGATGATGCCGCAGTGAGACGCCGGCTGCCGGATGGACCCCCCTGTATCCGAGCCAAAAGACCCGAGGCACATGTCGGCGGCAACAGAAGCGGCGGATCCCCCGCTTGACCCGCCCGGGATGCAGGTCAAATCCCATGGATTTCGTGTCAGCTTCAGGCCTGAATTTTCCGTAGACGATCCCATGGCAAACTCATCCATATTCGTCTTTCCAAGGATCACCGCACCAGCGCCTTTTAACTTTTCGATGAGTGTTGCATCGTAAGGCGGTATAAAATTTTCAAGGATCTTTGACCCGCAGGTTGTCTTTAATCCTTTTGTACAAATCAGGTCCTTGATGGAAAGCGGAATCCCGGTAAGGGGCCTGATGTGTCCTTTTGAGATCTCCCGATCCGCCCTTTTGGCCCGGGCCATGGCCTCTTCTTCAAACACTGAAATATAAGCCCCCACCCTGTCTTCAACCGCCTCGATACGGGATAGCACCGCTCTCGTCAGCTCCTGAGAGGATATCTCCTTCTGCGCCAGCAGGCCACATGCTTTATGGATGGTTAGTTCATGAAGTTTCATAGCCATCTGCCATCATCACCCCACGACCTTGGGCACGACAACCGACCCCTCTTCTTTTTCCGGTGCATTGGAAAGTGCCTGGTCCCTGTCAAGATGTTCTTGAATCCTGTCTTCTCGAAAGGCGTTCACAAGAGAAATCGCATGGGAGGTGGACACCACGCCGGCTGTGTCTACCCGATTCAGGGTATCTATATATTCCAGGATCTTTCCGATCTGACTGGAAAATTTCTTTAGAGACGCTTCATCCAAATCAAGCCGGGCCAGATTCGCCACATGGATGACCTCGTCATCGGTGATCTTCATAATATCTCCCAGAATCCTGTTATTGTTTTACGAAAAGAGCCCCCTTATACTCTTTTCTCAATTCAGTCATAATCTTATAAGACTCAGCCCTGTCTCTAAAAGATCCCACTCTCACCCTGTATCGAACCGCTTTGTCTGAGATCCTGCCCCTCACATGAAATGCATTATATCCCTTTTTCCTGAGTCTCTTCACAAACTGGTCGGCAGCTTCTTTGTCTTTTAATGAGGCGACCTGAATGAAATGAACACCATCTGCATGACGCGCTGAGGTTCCCGCTTCCCCGCCTGTCGTTTTTGTTTTTTTGTATTTTCTGACCGCGCTGGTTTTATGCGGAATTTCTGACGTTTTGGCCCATTTACGGCCATTTCGCCCGGCAACTGAATTATTTTTTTTCACCTCAGCCGGAAAAAGGAAATCCGCATTGTTCGCCAGTTCTTCAGTATTTTTTGCATTAAACCCCTGTTTTTTTTTTAGGACGCCGGCCCTTAATTCAGCCAGTTCTGCTTGAAGTTCATCAGTCGAAAGGCGCCCGGGTGCCATCCCTCTTCCCACAATAACCCCCAGCAAAAAAATACAAATATAAATAAAACAGAATATGCCGAACCATCCTGCGGCACGCCTGCGGGATAACTGGAGAAGCGCTTTATCTTTCTTCCCTGACTTTCCGCCTTTTGCCTGTCTTTCTTTCATTGGCCAGTCATCTCTGTAGACCCCTTGTCCGATTTTGCCCGGTGCGGGCGGGCGATCACATTTTTTCCGGCGCAGATACACCCAGGAGAGTTAAACCATTTCGAATAATTTTTTGAACCGCCAAAACAAGGGTGAGCCGATTTTTCGTAAGATCCGGATCCTCGGTCAGCACCCTGTGCTTATTGTAATAAGAATGAAATGCAGATGCAAGATTCATAAGATAAAAAGTGATGCGATGGGGTTCCATCATTTCAGCACTTGCTTTTACGGTCTCAGGATATTGGGCCAAATGCTTTATCAGCTGAATTTCCTCCGGTTCTGTCAGCAGGTGGACAGTATGGGCATCCCCTTTCCCTCGAAAACCATTTTTTCCGTCTTCAGCCTTCCGGATAATGCTCGAGATACGGGCATGGACATACTGGACATAATACACCGGGTTGTCATTGGTCTTTTTTTTGGCAAGCTCAAGGTCAAAATCAAGAGGGCTCTCATAATGGCGTGTCAAAAAAATAAACCGGGCCGCATCCCGGCCGACCTCATCAATGACGTCTTTTAGTGTCACAAATTCACCTGAACGGGTTGACATGGCCACCTGCTGCCCATCTCTCAATAGATTGACCAGCTGAACCAGAATCACATTAAAACGATCTCTGTCAAATCCGGCAGCCTCTATTGATGCAGCAATGCGCTGTATATAGCCGTGGTGATCCGCCCCCCATACATCGATCACTTTTTCAAATCCCCTGTTGAACTTGTCCCTGTGGTAGGCGATGTCTGAAGCAAAATATGTTGTCAAACCGTTTTCCTTTACAACCACCCGGTCCTTTTCATCCCCGAAATCAGAGGTTCTAAACCATCTGGCCCCGTCTTTTTCGTAAATGATATCCCGGTCCACCATCTCCTGTATTGACACACTCACTTTATCTGAATCAAAAAGAGTCTGTTCACTGTACCACCTGTCAAAACTGACCCCAAAATCAGTCAGGTCCGCCTCAATCTCTTTCAACAGGGTTGATGCGGCAAACCGGGCGCAAAACAATATGGCGTTGTCATCACTCTCCTTGAGCAGGCGCTCATCTTTCTGTTTTTTTACTTCCTCGGCCAGATGCCGTATATAGTCCCCCTGATAGCACTCCTCCGGAAAGGAGACATTTTCCCCAAGCAGTTCCCGGTACCGTAAAAAAACAGAGCGCCCCAGTGTGCGGATCTGCGAGCCGGAATCATTGACATAATACTCCCGTTGAACATCGTACCCGCAAAATGAGAGAATATTGGCGACAGTGTCGCCCACTGCAGCGCCGCGGCCGTGGCCCACATGCAGGGGGCCGGTCGGGTTGGCGCTGACAAATTCCACCTGTATCCGCTTGCCCTGACCGAAGTCCCATGCGCCATAATCGGCGTCTTCCTCATGGATCCGGATCAAAGTCGGGTGCCATGCGGAATGATTCATGAAAAAATTAATAAACCCCGGTCCGGCAATTTCTGCCTTTGCGACCAACCCCTCAGTATCATCGAGGTGTGACACAATTGCGCCGGCAATTTTCACGGGGGCCATTTTCTGGGTTTTGGCCATCTGCATGGCAACGTTCGTGGAAAAATCGCCATGCTGCATCGCCTTTGGCTCCAGAATCTCAACTTCAGGAAACACCGATGAGGGCAATTCTCCCAATTCATGTGCTTTTCCGGCCGCTTTTAAGATTATTTTCTGTAGTGTGTTTTTCATCTTTTTAACAAGTCCATAACTGGTATTTTTTAGTATTCAGGAGATGACTTTATCTTTTAGCTGAAAAGTCAACAGCGTCCCGCCTGGCCGGAGGAGCCTGCACAGAGATTGGACAAAAGAGGAAATTTTGAACCGCGTAAAAGAAAGAGGGTTTGCTGATTTAATACATTGGACTACAGATCATCCTCACCGATCTCGTCATCGTCTGCAACTTTTAATTCTGAGGGTGCCTGCGGACCAATCTCCTTGATGTCTTCTTCCAATATGTTTTCTTCTTCAGGGCTGCTTCCAAGCAGTATATCCAATTCGGTTTCACTGGCCGGCTCCTCTTCCGCTTCTTTCGCTTTTTTTTCAGCGCCCAGCGTCTCGTGGTCGTCAAACAAAACCTCCACCGGATCATTTCCTCCTGCGGCATAAAAACCGGCAACCGCCTCTGCCAACCGGTCCGCACATAAAGCCGTGGGATAAAATATAGAGGTCTTTATGGCCGAGAGGATGGCAGCCTTATCTTTTTTACATGCCGCTCCAATTTTTTCACGGTCATACGTCATCTCAAAAATCTCGGAGACAATGCCCTTGTCAAGCTCAGCAGATTCTCTGATCACCAGCTCATTTTCATTTTTACCTTTTGATATCGTATACTTTTGTTTCATCTCGTTCCCTTGAAAATGTCTCGAATCCCCGGACCATTGAGGGTTCAAACAGTCGCATCACTCAAATTTGATATTATATGAGTTAGATATTTTTTTGCAATAATAAAACATGATTCTAAAATGTCAACATGTTCCAGCCCCCGGAATTGCCTAAGTTTCATAAAAATATTGACCTCTAAATTCCGAAATGATATTCATTGCTTTTACTGCGAGGAGGGATGGCCGAGTGGTTGAAGGCGGCGGTCTTGAAAACCGTTGAGTGTCAAAGCTCCGTGGGTTCGAATCCTACTCCCTCCGCCATTTTCTGGAGAGGTGGCCGAGCTGGCTGTAAAAAGAAAGAGATTAAAAATCTGCTGTTTGCAGAGCATCACCAGTCCCATGCCGCTTCCGCCTATTTCCCCAGCCCTTTTGATCGAGCAGCGGTGTTGTGTATGGATGGTGTTGGCGAGTGGGCGACGACCTCGGTCTGGTTGGGTGAAGGCAACAAACTGATTCCGAAATGGGAGATAGATTTCCCGCATTCTCTGGGGTTACTG
>JAUXCK010000090.1 GCA_030618925.1 Desulfobacteraceae bacterium | reverse complement strand
TTTTACAGGAAGCGGATGCAATAAAAACCGTTGGTCAGCGCCTAATCCCTATCTTAACCTTACTCTTAATCTTAATCACTCAAGTTTCGGACCCCGAAACTCGACAAAACATGTAAACGGCAAGGATGGGGTTTATTTTTTTTTAATTGCACCCGGATGAAGGAGGGTCTTGAAAATCTCATACATTCTGTGCTAATAAAAGGTCCTTGAATGTAGAAGGGCTGAAGAGATGCATGTTCAAAAGGAAACCACAATGACCCGCAATGTATACCACCTGAAGGTCCAGGTTTATTATGAGGATACAGACCACTCCGGGGTCGTGTATCACCCGAACTTTTTAAAATACTTTGAGAGAGCCAGGGAGCATGTCATTGGCGCCGGAGAGCTTATCAAGTTATGGAAAACAGACGGAATCGGGTTCGCAGTGTATAAGGCGAATTTAACCTATTCCGAAGGCGTGGAGTTCGGAGATATCATCGATATCAGGACGACTTACGAGATCGACAGTGAGTACCGGATCATCTGGCACCATGAAGCCTGGCGGCCCAATGGCAGCAAACCGGCTGTCACCTGTGAACTCCATTTGGTCTGCCTTGACAGGCATAAGCAATTAAGGCAGATTCCATTTATTGATTTATAAAAATCCGTGATGACCCTCTATATATGTGAAAACTTGACATGCTGCTCTATTTTGAATACATTGTTTAAGAAATCAATCCCTTACCATATAGCTGTCTGACAACACGGCTGTGGAGGGTCGAAAAAAGGGTGGAAAATAAAGATGAGCGTACGACTGACAGTAGTTTTACTTGCGGCGATTTTATCGCCAATTCCGGCAGCGGCAGACACGAAAATTGAATCCGTTGCCATTGAAGGAACAATCCAGGGATTTAACTGCATTTCAATGGGAAAAACCTGTCCTACCGGCGCTGAAGACCCTTTGATTGAGACAGAACGGGTTTTTGTGCTGTACACAAAAAAGGGAAGTTACTATCTGGTGCCGAATCTGGACCGTGCCATTATGGCCAGGCATATCAATGAACTTGTCCGCATTACCGGCCCGGCCTATAAAAAGTTTAATTCCATGCAGGCAGAAAAACTTGAAGTGCTAAAAGGGGGGGTGTGGAAAACCACATGGCCGATTAAGGGCTGGGCATGGGCCCCCGGAAAGGAACAAGACCGATAAAGAACAACCGGAAAAAATCGATGATTGATGCATTAATGTAGACGGGGAAGCCTGGAAAAGGAATCTCTAAACTCTGTTCTCTGGGGAAGTGGGAGCGATCATGATATTGAAAAAGTTCAAATGGCGGGCGGTTTATCAAACACTTATCATTTTTTGTATTTTGTCAAGTTATCCGGCTTTAGGTGGGCAGGCTATCACCAAAGGCATGATATTACCGGGATTTCAGATAATTGGCGACGGAACGGGTGATGTGCAGAAATACCTGGGATTAAAAAGTGCCGGGCCTTTTTCCCTGTCGGAAATTCCTTCCAAACTCATTCTCGTTGAATTTTACAGTATTTATTGTGCCGTCTGCCAGAAACAGGCCCCTGACAACAACACGCTTTTCAAGTATATTCAAAGTGATCAAACTCTGAGTACTGATTTAAAAATGATTGGAATCGGGCTTGGCAATAAACCATTTGAAGTCAAATATTTCAGAGAAGCGCACCATGTAAAATTCCCTCTGTTTCCTGATGCAGATAAAAACATTCTAAAGAAAACTGGAATACAGGTGACGCCGGTAACGGTGTTGATGCAACCGGACGGCAAAGTCTTGATAGCGCATTATGGACGCATTGATGATCTTGAAAAATTTTTCCGGGAAATAAAGGAAATTCAAAGGTCTCTCTAATGCCTGACGGATTTCATATGATGTGTTCCACTCAATGTCTATAAATAAGATTCTCTTTTGTGACGCCTGATTCATGACCAATGAAAATAAAAATGATGACCGCCTTTTAACCGGCTCCCTGCTCGAGGATATCCCGCAGGAAAAACTTATAGAGCTGGTAAATGCTGTTGAAAACCGGACTGTACCGGCACGTACCATTATCTTCAGACAGGGAGATCCGGGCGACAGTTTTTATATTATAAGTTCCGGCAAGGTAAAGGTGTTCCGCAAAGATGCGGATGGACTTCAAACCGATTTCGCGGTGATGGGGCCTGGCGAGAGTTTCGGGGAGATGTCCCTGCTAACCGGAAAATCCAGGTCCGCGAGTGTTGAGACCCTGGAAGAAACCCGCCTGGCTGTCATTCCAAAACAAAAATTCGATCAAGTCCTCAAAGACTATCCCCAGATTCCAATGAAATTTATCAGCCAGATGTCCTCCTGGCTTCTCAGGGACGAAGAAAGGCTTATGCAGGAGAAACAACGCCTTTCCGGAAAACCTGAAATGTCCTGGGTTGACTTTCTCATCATCCTTGTCTTGAGTCTGGTGTTTGGAATTGTATACAATCAGTCCAACCCAAACGGGATATCGCTTATCCCCAGTTTTCTTTCCCATGAAGATGCAGCCTATATCGACCCCTCTCGGGATATCGCAGAAAACAAGAAAGGTGACACCCTTATCCTGGATGCCAGACCGGCAAATTTCTTCACCGAACAGCATATCAAGGGCGCTGTGAATATGCCCTTTGCGCTATTTGACATCATGTATTTGATGCTTTCACCCAGAATAAACAACGCCAGGCAGGTTATTGTCTATGGCCGAACCATTAGCCGGCGCTATGATGAGCTTGTATTTCGAAAACTTGTTTTAAACGGACATCACAATATTAAAATTCTCAAGGGCGGAATGCGGGCGTGGGATAAAGAAAAACTCCAGTTGGAACCATGAAAATAATATCATTTGGCAAACAAATTATAACAAGTGAATATCTGTCACTCGTCCTCAGGGTCTATATCGGATCAATTTTTATCACTGCTGCAATGGCCAAATTGCCATATCCTGCAGAATTTGTCGAAGCCCTGGCCGCTTACCGGATTACGCCGTATGTGTTTGTTAATTTTGCGGCTGTTGTCATGCCCTGGGTAGAGCTGATATGCGGTTTGTTCCTGATCATGGGGCTCATGACCCGTGCGGTGGCATCTATTATTGCCATGCTGCTGGTTGCCTTTACGGTTGCCGTCATTATCAATCTTTTCAGAGGAACACCCATCAGCTGCGGATGTTTTGACACCGTGGGAGAAGAAATCAGCTGGTGGACAATTGCAAGGGATGTGTCATGGGTTCTGTTAACGCTGCAGATTTTCTTCTTTGACAGGGTTCTGCAGATTCGAAGAGACAACCTGTTTTCCAGAAAAAGATAAGGGGACCCTGATGAAATTAAGATACCTGAATATCATATTATTGGGCACCGTGAGTCTATGCCTTATCTTTTTTCAGTCCTGCAGCTCAAGAGACGAATTTGTCGGCACCTATATCTCAACCGGAGGAGATAAGGCAGATGCTGATGAAATCATTATCGAATTAAATGATGACGGTAAGGGTGTGTGGAAAAAACGGGATGAAACGGTTTTTTTCGGCTGGGAGGTTCACCATAAGGCGTTACGGCTTCACCTCAAGCTGGGCGGTGTTATTATCGGAGAAATAAACCGCGATTCCATTGAGATATCATTGCCCGGCAATGAAAATATTCTATTTCAAAAAGCTAAAACCCAATAAGCATCAGCATCTTGCCGAACCTTTTGTCTCCATTTATGCGCCGGTCATCTCATCTTTTCTATTCATTTTTAATTGGAACATCTTTTTGAGAGCCGCTATAGTTGCATAATGGCGGATATTCATGTTATGGCCTTAAACACATATCAGCTGTAGACCTTTATCGATTTATGAGGGGATTGTGAATTCAAAAACAAAGCCTTCGCCGTCAGCCCTGAAGAACAGTTTAAAGAATCTATATCTGCGCAATCTGGGTGCCAATCTGTTTGGCGTGATGACAATCGTGCTGCTGAATGTTTTTACACCCCTTGATTCTTTAAAAATACACATCTCTTTTTTCCTTTCCAGCCGGGGCAGAATCGCATTATTGCTGTTTTTCCTTCTGGGGGTGGGGGTGATCGGTTTTTTCCAGTTTCAACTTCAGCGTCCCATTTCCCGCCTCCTGTCCCTTACTGACCATGGAAAAAACATACCCTTCGAGTTACAAAAAAAAGCAAGACAACGATTGCTGAATCTGCCCTTTTTTATTTTTGCGCTGAATTTGATCAATTATATCTTTGTATCGACAGTGATCATTTTTCTATGGTATCTCTTTCTGGAAATCTCTTTAAAAACCTGCCTTTTTATATCCTTCAGGGCTTTCATGATCGGGCTTGTGACATCCGGACTCTCATTTTTCCTTATAGAGGAATATTCAAGGATCAAATTAATTCCATTATTTTTCCCAAAAGGGAAGCTGGCCACACTGCCCGGAACTATCAAGCCGTCAATGCTGAGAAGAATCAGGCTGTTGAACCTGGCAGGGACAATAAACCCCATGATCATCCTGGTTGTCACCTTCTCATTTATGGTATGGGAGTTGAAAGACAGCCCCATCTCCTCCGTTGAACTGGGTAAAGAAATCCTTTTATTTACGATTGTTTTATGTGCTATCTTTGCAGGGCTTGGCCTGAGGTTGAACATCCTGGTGGGCAATTCCATCCTGAACCCGTTGAAAGAGATGCTTCGAATCATCAAAAAGGTGGAAAAAGGAAATTTCGCCCAGCGAATACAAGTATTTTCCAATGATGAAATAGGGGTGCTTGGGGATGCTGGAAATGACATGATCAGAGGGCTTGCAGACAGTAAAAGGGTGAGGGTGACTTTCGGGAGATATGTCACGCCCGAAATCAGAGATCATATCCTTGCCGGACAGATACCGCTTAACGGGGAACGGCGGATCGCAACCCTTCTTTTTTCAGACCTCCGAAATTTTACGTCTTATGTTGAAGAAAATCCGCCCGAAGAAGTGATCAGAAGCATGAGGGCTTATTTTACAGCCATGCAGAAAGCCATCCGCATGCATCAGGGACTGGTGCTGCAATATGTCGGGGACGAAATAGAGGCTGTGTTTGGCGTGCCGTTGAGTGATTACGGGCATGCGGACAAGGCGGTTCTGGCAGCCTTTGAAATGAAAAAAAATCTTGAGGACTTGAATATATTGAGACAAAAAGAAGGAAAACCGCCCTTCAGACACGGCATCGGCATCTGTACGGGGATGGTGCTGGCCGGGAATACGGGCAGCGAGGACCGGCTGTCATATACCCTGATCGGTGATACGGTCAATCTTGCATCAAAAATTCAGGAACTGACAAAAACATTCCATTGTGACATTCTGGTGAGCTTGGAAACCGTTAAGCGACTTAACCATTCATATCATTTTAAAGAGGAATCCCCCCGGAAAGTCAAAGGGTACTCCAGGCCGATCACCGTATTTCAGGCCCTTAAACCGCCTTCTTCAGACCCCTACCGCCCTGGAAAGCAATAGCATCCAAAGGCGTTCAGGCTGATGTTAAAGATTAAAAAATGAATAAAATTTCAGTTTATATTGTGGCATACAATGAAGCAGATAAAATCAGAGCCGCCATCACCAGCGTAAAATGGGCTGATGAAATCGTCGTTGCCGACTCCCACAGCACCGACAATACAGCAGACATTGCCGAACGCATGGGGGCAAAAGTTGTGCAGATCCCGTTCAATGGGTTCGGTGACCTTAGAAACAGGGCCATCAGTGCCTGCAGGCATGAGTGGATCTTCAGCCTGGACTCTGACGAACGCTGTACTCCGGATGCACAAAAAGAAATCCAGGATATCCTGGCATCAGATCCCGGCTGTGATGCGTATTATGTGCCGAGAAAAAACTTTTTCATGGGAAAATGGATAAGGCACTCGGGCTTTTATCCGGATTTCCGGCAGCCCCAGCTGTTCAGACAGGGTACCCTGGTGTTTGAACCTGATGCAGTTCACGAAAGGTATGAAGTCAAAACATCCAAACCCCTTGGGGTTTTGAAGAGCCCGATTCATCAGATCCCCTACAAAAACATTGAAGAAATGCTCGAAAAAGCAAACAGGTATTCATCCCTGGGTGCTGTCAGACTGGCCGAGGCAAAGGCGTCATCCAGCATGGCAAAGGCTTTTTCCCATGCGTCATGGTCATTTTTCAGTCTGTTTGTCCTGAAGCGCGGATTTCTGGATGGCTGGGCCGGCTTTTTAATCGCGTTCGGCAATTTTCAAGGCACGTTTTACAAATACGCCAAATTGGTTGAAAGCCGGAATGAGCTTGACTACAGGGACCGGACGCCGGGCTAGCAGATATAAAGGAAAAAGAGGGGAAGTGATATCAGCCGGAGAAGACTTAATATCGCTGTTTTGATTAAAAACTTCAACAGGGTCGGAGGTGCTGAAAAGTACGCGGTTGAAGTCACTCGGCGCCTGCATGAAAGACGCCACAATGTTGCGCTCTATTCCTGGTCTGCTGATAAAGAGGCTGTCTCCGGGTTGACATTCCACAAGGTCCCCAACCGGTTAAAATTTTCAAGCGTTCTGAACCTGTACTCATTTTCGCGGGAAGTGTCCCGCATGCTGAGGGGTAAGGCGTATGATGTGATCCTCTCTCATGACCGCACCGCTTCCCAGGACATTGCCGTCATTCATACATTCTCATATAAATCAGGTATTGCAAAATATTCCTTTTTTCGGAAAATTGACCAGCTATACCTGAGCCCCAGAAGCGGTCTGCATCTCTGGCTTGAAAAAAAACAAATGGAAACCCCATGGCTTTCGGCTGTCTCCGGTGCGGTACGTGCTGACATTCAAGCCTGTTATGGACGCAAAGACCCCATTGATGTCATCACCCCGGGTATTGACACAAACGAGTTTAACCCTTCACTTGTTGCGGACAACCGTGATAGGATACGAAAAGAAGAAGGCATTTCTGAACATGAGATGATTGTGCTGTTCGTGGGTTCAGAATTTAAAAGAAAAGGGCTTGACCGCCTGATCCCCGCCATAAGCGGCGCCATGCGGCTGATGGTGGCCGGCAGGGGAGAGAACCTGGGCTATTACAAAAAACTGGCAGAGACGCACGGAGTTGACACCAAAACCGTTTTCCTGGGGTTAACGCCGGATATCAAACGATATTATGCTGCAGCAGATGTCGTTGTACTTCCCTCCAGGATAGAGGCATTCGGCATGAGTGTCCTGGAGGGCATGGCCTGTGGCCATCCTGTCATCACCAGTGCCGGTGCAGGGTGCGCGGCCTTAATCGATGATGGCGTTAACGGGTTCATCTGTCGGAATGCCGATGAATTATCAAGCATCCTTGAACGGCTGAGGAATCCTTCTCTGCGCAGGCGTGTCGGCGACCGGGCCCGGGCCCTGGCTGAAAAGCACTCGTGGGATTCCACCGCAGATCAGTTTGAGAACCGCTGCCTCCATGTCGCTGATGCAAAAAAAGCCGCTCAGCGGCATATCGCGAAAAATAAATAATAAGGGCGCCTTATGAGTGATTCACAGCATATTGCATATAAAGCCATTTCAATGGTGTTCAGGCTCCTCTCGCTTGTGCCAAGGGCGTGGTCCGCCAGAATCGGCAGTGTTTTGGGGCGCATCTGGTTTCTGGCCGACACACGGCACAGGGACATGGCAATAGACAACCTGACCCGGGCGTATACAAATGAAAAGACACCCCAAGAGGTCAGGATACTGGCACGGCAGGTGTTCAAAAACATCGGGCAAATGATATTTGAAGTCCCCTGGTCCCTGAGGTTGAATGAAAAAAACCTGGATCAATATTTTACCATTAATGGCATTGATCACTTCAAAGCCGCCCATGAAAAAGGCAAGGGTGTGCTGCTTCTATCCGCCCATCTGGGAAACTGGGAACTGCTGTCTGTGGTGGGGGGGATCATTCATATGCCGGTGAGCAATTTGTACCGGCCCCTTGATTTTGAGCCCCTTGACCGGTTTATGACGGAGGTTCGAACCCGTTTCGGTTTGAAATTAATCCCGGCCAAGCGCGCCATGCGAAAAATATTGAGTGCACTCAAACAGGGGGAAGGTGTCAGTATACTTCTGGATCAGAACGTGGACTGGTACGATGGGGTGTTTGTTGAATTTTTCGGCCGCCGGACCTGCACCAGCAGTGGACTGGCCCTCCTGGCATTAAAATTCGAGGCACCGGTTGTTCCGCTTTTTATCGCCCGCCAGGGCTCGGGTTTCAGGGTGGAATTCGGCAAAGAAATTCCGTTGATCAAAACAGGCGATAAAACAAAAGATGTGGAAGACAATACTCAGCAGTATAACAAGGTCCTGGAAGCTTTCATCCGGAGATACCCGGATCAGTGGCTGTGGGTGCATAACCGCTGGCAAACCAAACCCTATCATCCGTGGCCAAGGGAAGACGATTAAGAGAGAATACTGAATATCGAATGACGAATGTCGAATATTGAAGGAATGAGTCGCTTCGCTCCATCAATTTCTTTTCTACTCCTTTATAAAAATGAAAAAACTCGAAACAGCACAGATGAATAACATCCTCATCCGCTCTGCCAACTGGGTTGGGGACGCGGTATTGACGACACCCGTGATCCGGGCTGTTCGAAAAAATTTTCCACATGCCCGAATCAGCATTCTGGCAAAACCATGGGTAGAGCCGATCTTTTTTCATAACCCCTGTATCGATGAGATTCTGCGTTACGATGATGCGGGCCGGCATCGCCGCGGCATGGGGACCTTCAGGCTGGGCAAAGATCTTCGCGCTTAAAGTCGGATCGTAGCCATGTCGTTCT
>JAUXCK010000357.1 GCA_030618925.1 Desulfobacteraceae bacterium | reverse complement strand
CCGCTTCAATCCGTACAGGCGCTCCTTCCCTGTCCAGACCTTTGACAAGGGCGAGAGCGGCCCTTTTAACGTCTGCCCTGAACTCGGGAACACTCAGGCATCCTTCATTTTCCGAGAGAACCTCGCCTTCGGTTGAAATAATCTCAGGATTAATCAGAACCTGATATGGCCGCTGCTCTTTATCTGCAGTCGGGTCATAGACAATAATGCGTTTATTCGAACCCACCTGAATTGCCGCCAGGCCGACACCGGGTGCCTCATACATGGTGTCCGCCATATTTTCAATAAGGGTTTGGGTCTCTTCATCGATATTTTCGACCGGGTCTGCTTTCTTTTTTAGAAATTTATTCGGGTAGGTCAAAATGTCAAGTATCGTCATGAAATAGCCTTTATGAACCGTTTTTCTTTTGGTAACTGATATTTTTGATATTTACACCGTATATGACCGCTGAAATCAAGCCAATAAAAATGACGGGAAACATTTGAACTGCATGGCTTGCCAGTGCAAAACCGGCTGCATCACTATTAGACACGGCAAAAAGGGTAAGTGCAAAACGTCCGCCGGCCTCCCACAGGCCCCAAAACCCGGGGACAGACGGCAGGGCAATGGCAAAGCTGATGATGATCATCACTGCCGTCATCTCATAAAAGGACAAATCTATTCCCGGGCAGCCCAGCATCATTATATAATAGGATACTGCATGAAGCATCCAGACGGCAACTGAAAGGCCCAAGCAGATAGAAATTCTTTTAAAGTTTTTAATCAGGCCGAAGCCGGCGGCGATATTATCGACTACTTGAATTAAAGGGGTACAGACAAACCGGCCGATTTTCTCTTTGACACCTGATTTGAGAAAGAAAAAAAGTGTGGGGATTCCCATAATACCGGTTTTTAAAAGATGACGGCTTGTGTCGATACTGATCAGAATAATGACGGCAATCAAGAGGGCGCAGAGTATGATCATATTTCTGCCAATGGCGGTCAGAGTTTCTTTATTCAACAGATAGTCCCCAAAACCGATTTCAAGGTTGGGGTCTATGGAGATAGATGAAAAAATAATCACGGAAAGAGAAATAAGGATGATAAGATCAAATACGCGTTCTGCCGCCACGGTGGCGAGCCCGGCCGTAAAGGCCACTTTTTCTTTCTGCTGCAGAATGGCAGGCCTTGCCAGTTCACCGACCCTTGCAGGCAGAATACAATTAAGCATGAAGCCGATCATCATGGGGTGATAGGCTTTCCAGAAACTCACCTTTTCGACGGATGTGAGGATCACCTGCCACCTCAACACCCTCACCAGGAAGGCGAATCCAACAAACAGCACGGATGGCATCAGCCAGAAATAATTAATGGATGCCAGATAATGAAACAGATCGGCAATGGGCACATTTTGAAATGCGAAATACAGAGCGATGAATGATATTGCAGTCCCTATGATCAGGGAGATGGTCATTTTTTTTTTCATTTGATAAATTGCGCGGGGTTCAGGAGGAGAAAGTCACAAGGGCAATATTTTTCGCGCTTTTTCGATATCCTTGGTTATCTGATTCGAGAGTTCCGGAATATTTGAAAATTTGATTTCACCCCTTAGCCGGCTGGCAAAATTAACACGGATTTTTTGACCGTAAATGTCTTCATTAAAGTCAAGAAGGTGTACTTCGACCGTGAATACATGATCATCAAAGGTCGGGCTGTACCCGATATTGGCAACTCCCCGGTATCTGCCGGCCTCACATTCAACCGTCACCGCGTATACCCCTGTTTTGGGGCAGAGTTCGTCGTGGAGATTTATATTGGCCGTGGGGAAACCAAGAAGTTTACCGCCTCTGTCCCGGCCGCGGACCACCTGCCCCCTTATCTGATAGTAACGGCCCAGCAGTTTCTCGGCTGCTTCAATCTTTCCTTCCATGACAAGTTCACGTATTTTAGTGCTGCTGATTCGAGTGGTGTCATGTGTTGATATCTGCTGCCAGTCCACCACCACAACCTCAAACCCGGATTGTGCTGCACAGGTTTTCAGGAAATTCACGTCCCCTTCCCGGTGTTTCCCAAAAGAATAATCTTTCCCCACGACGATGGTTTTCATGCCGATCCGTTTGACCAGCCACTCTTCAACAAACTCCTTTGCGGTGATCGAGGCGAATTGTTCGGTAAAGGGGATACGAATGAGAAAATCAAGCCCTGTCTGTGACAGGAGTTCGACTTTTTGTTCGTACAGCGTAATGTGCTGCGGGGGGTTGTTTTTTTTCAACACCCGAATCGGGTGCGGTTCAAATGTCATGGCAATTGCAGTGCCATTCATGGAATCGGCTTTTTCCCTGACTTTATCCAACAGCACCAGATGCCCTTTGTGCACACCGTCAAAGTTCCCGATGGTGAGCACTGCATTTTTATAAGGCTTTGAAATTTCATTAATATCTGTAACTTCCATAATATCCCTTCAATCCATTTATATTATGCTTGACAGGATCGATAAATCAATATAGTTAAATTATTTTTCATCTGAAATCAAATGGTTTTTGGATGAAGATGTGAATTGCCGAAGTGGCGGAACTGGTAGACGCGCTAGGTTCAGGGTCTAGTGGATGCATTTCTGTGCGAGTTCGAATCTCGCCTTCGGCACCAAAAAAGCTAAAACCCGTTGTATTTACAGCGGGTTTTTTTTGTGATAGGCCCTTAAAAAGCTCAATTTCAATAGATGAAGCCAGCTGCTCACTCTACTCATAAGTTATCCAGAGGGCTTTTAACGGAATCGATATCTTTTTTCATGACGTGTGTATATATTTCGGTGGTTTTCACATCAGCATGACCCATGAGTTTTTGAACCACACGGATATTCGTGCCGGTTTCAAGCAAATGGGTCGCAAAACAGTGACGAAAAGTATGGCAAGAAGCCTTTTTGTGAATTTCGGCCTGATTTAAAGCGTGTTTGACCGCCTTTTGAAGCCCTGATTCCATGACATGATGACGCATGGTTTTGCCGGACCTAGGGTCTTTTGACATTTTTTTTGAAGGGAAAACATACTGCCATCCAGCCTCTTTGGATGCATTCGGGTATTTGCGAGAAAGCGCCGCAGGGATATAAACGTCTCCGAATCCTTCTCGGATATCCTCTTTATGTAATGCAATTACAGAATCAATTCGTTCTCGCAATTCCTTCTGTATGGCGTCCGGAAAAATGACTGTGCGGTCTTTGCCGCCTTTTGTGTTTCGAATAAAGATCCTGCCCTGGCCAAAATCCACATCCTTAACCCGCAGCCGGACACACTCCATAAGCCTGAGGGCGGTGGTCCCCAAAAACTGGACAATGTGTTAAGCTCTAAATCAGCAAAAATAGAAAGGAGCTGACATGAGCAACAAACGTAAACGATATGCCCCTGCATTCAAAGCCAAAGTGGCGCTGGCTGCTTTCAAAAACGAGGAAACCACCGTCGAACTATCCCAGCGTTTTGGCGTCCATCCGACCATGATTTTTGCCTGGAAGCGAGCCTTGCT
>JAUXCK010000379.1 GCA_030618925.1 Desulfobacteraceae bacterium | reverse complement strand
GTGACCCTTTGGTCAGTTTGTTAAGGGATACAATGTGAAGACTTTTGATTTCACTCATCAGCTTCTGAGCTTCTTCAAAGGATTGGGTGACGCTCGATTTGCCGGGTTCCCACGAGCGGGTGACGACAAATTCTTTTTTCAGGTTATTGTATTTTATCGTATGCGCCACACTGATGTCTGCTATTTTTTCATCCGGCCAGAAACTGCGAATCCTGTGAAGTGTTACAAAAAAGGAAAATGTGGTCGGCACACCGTTGAGGGTCGCTTTTTGCAGTTTTTCTCTAAACGCACCCTCTACCTCCATAAAGAGGAGAAGATGATCCCGGGTGTTGTTCACAATAATATTGTTCAGGGTTGCATCCTGAGCATAGGCATGGTTTTGGAAAAGGAGAAAAAGCACAAGAAAAAAAAACCATGTTTTTCTTTTTATTTTGGGCGCCATGGTCACGATATGTTTTTCGCAAATCGAATAACTGGGTGATTGACTGTGTTAAAGATGGTCGTGATGGCATACGATCGACCAATCGATCAGGCATTTCTAAATGAATAATGACACATTTGATCTATAGCGGATCGATTTCTAAATGGCAAGAGATTTTGATAAATGCGGGTCCGGGTCTTCAAGGTCACTGAGGGTGCGGGTGCTCCATGATTCTTTTTGATCGAAAAATTTTTGAAGGAAGGCCTGGTTGAACGCATGGCCGGATTTGTAGGTGACGATATGCCCTATAATGGGCAAGCCCAGCAATGAAAAATCACCGATGCAGTCCAGAATTTTATGCCGGACAAATTCATCCTCATACCGCAACCCGTCTTCGTTTAATACATCCTTGTCGTCAATAACAACCGCGTTGTCCAGAGAGCCGCCGCGTGCCAGGCCAAATTGTTTCATGTATTCAACCTCATGTTTGAAACCGAATGTTCTGGCACGGCTGATGAGCTGCTCGAACGCTTCGTCTGACAGCTCTATTGAAAAGGTTTGTTTTTGGATCAAAGGATGAGAATATTCAATGGTACAGGATATTTTTTGAGCCGGGAAAGGGTGCGCCACAACGGATTTTCCGTTTTCTTTAAGTTCAATGGGGTGACGAATGACAAAATAAGATCTTGGGTCTGAAAGCTTTTGTATGCCGGCTGTTTTGATCAGGTCTGTAAAGTGGGCGGCGCTTCCGTCCATTATGGGCATTTCGTAGGAATCAAGCTCAACCCTGGCATTGTCAATGGAGAGCCCGGCCAGGCTGGCCATCAGGTGCTCGATGGTTGACACAATAACCCCGCCGGATCCGATAACGGTAGCAAGACTTGTATCAACCACCATATTAAAAAGGGCAGGCACTTCCGGATTGTCGGGAAGGTCCGTCCGGATGAATTTGATGCCATGATTGGCCGGCGCAGGGTGAATTTTCAGATTGACCTTTTTACCGGAATGGAGGCCGATGCCTGAACAGCCGGCAGGTTTTTCCAATGTCCTTTGATATTTATGCATGAAAATAGTTTTCCAAGGCTGGATAATGCAGGGCGCCTCGATCCTGGTTTTAAAATTAATTTTGTATATATTGTTTGTTTAAAAAAATCAACCATATAATGAATGGAACCCCCACCCAAAGCGTGTGCATCGAAATTCGTGAAAAGATTGAGATGCACGTGCAGGACCCCCAACTTTCATTTCTATTTTACCCTATATGCGAAATCGCGACAAAACCGCCCTGTTTGTCAGTCTAATAACGATGCAGACGCAAGAATAATAGACAGGCTGTTTTTTTTTGTTTCTTGCTGTCGAGGATGTAACATGAATCGTTCTTTATCTGCAGGATGATTTATCCCGTAAATTGGGGGACAATGTGCTTGCTAAAGTGTTGAGCAGCGCCCTGATCGGAATCGATGCACATGTTGTAGAGGTTGAGGTTGATATTGCCTATGGGCTTCCTTATTTTTCAATGGTAGGCCTCCCTGAGGTGTCCGTGAAGGAAAGCAAAGAACGGGTAAAGGCTGCAATCAACAATTCAGGGTACGATTTTCCGCCGGACAGGATTACGGTCAATCTGGCGCCCGCTGATATTAAAAAGGAAGGGACCGGGTTTGACCTGCCCATCGCCCTTGGCATCTTGTCGGCAACGGGTCTGATTCCTCAAGATATCCTGATAAGATATCTTATCCTCGGAGAACTCTCACTGGATGGCCGGATAAAGGAGGTGAAGGGGTCGCTTCCCATGGCGATCGCAGCAAAAGAGGCGGGGTATTCAGGGATCATGGTGCCTTTTGAAAACAGGCTTGAGGCAGCGGTGGTCCAGGGCATTCCGGTTTTCCCCTTGAGAACCCTGTCCCAGGCGGTAGACTTTTTTCAGGGGACACGCCCGATTTCACCTGAAAAAATTGATATCCAACCCATGTTCAAAAAGAACAGGCAAGCGGCCGGGGATTTTTGTGAGGTCATGGGACAGGCGCATGTCAAACGGGCCATGGAGGTCGCTGCCGCCGGCGGCCACAATCTCCTCATGATCGGTCCACCCGGTTCAGGGAAAACCATGCTGGCAAGACGCCTCTCAACGATTCTGCCATCTCTGAGTTTTGCTGAGGCCATTGAAACCACAAAAATATTTTCGGTGGCCGGTTTGCTAAAAAGTGGTCAGGCGCTGGTGACTTTCAGACCATTCAGGGCACCCCATCATACCATATCCGATGCCGGCATGATCGGCGGTGGGCGTATTCCCAGGCCCGGAGAAGTGAGC
>JAUXCK010000315.1 GCA_030618925.1 Desulfobacteraceae bacterium | reverse complement strand
TCGCCAACTTTTTTCATATTATCACTAATGATTTCGGGGAGCTTCAGATAATAGGGATTTGCCGCTTCCCGGCCTTGAAAATAGATGTCCGGATTCTGCGCGGTGCCCCTTAATTCCGGCGTTTCCGGATTTGTACCCCGCCGGCGAAATTCTTTAACAGCATCCCAGTTCACCAGTTTGGCCATATCATCATAGTCGGTCATCTCGATTTTCTGAATTTCGTGGGATGTTCGAAACCCATCGTAAAAGTGAAGAAAAGGGACCCTGCTCTCAATGGCTGCAAGGTGAGACACCAGGCCAAGATCCATAACTTCCTGCACAGAGGCGGATGCGATAATGGCAAATCCGGTCTGACGAACCGCCATCACGTCCTGATGGTCTCCGAAAATTGAAAGTGCATGGGCGGCAATTGCCCTGGCTGTCACGTGTAAAACGCAGGGCAGAAGCTCTCCGCTCATTTTGTACATGTTGGGGATCATCAGCAAAAGCCCCTGTGATGCAGTAAATGATGTCGTTAATGCGCCCGAGGCCAGAGAACCGTGAGCAGAAGCCGCGGCCCCGGCTTCTGATTGGAGCTGACGGACAAGAAGTGTCTGGCCATAAATATTTTTTCGACCCTCCGCAGACCATTCATCTGCGATTTCCCCGACAGGGGAGGAGGGTGTGATTGGGTATAGGGTTGCCACATCGCTCATGGCATAAGCCACATGAGCGGCAGCGGTATTTCCATCGATTGTCTTCATTTTTTTAGCCATAATATCACTCCTTTGTTCGTTCCTGCAAATAAAGATAATATAAATCTGTTCAGACCTTTTCCAAAGGGCCCGGGTGCATTTTAAAACTAAAAATAATATACGAAATGGAATTATTTGTAAAGCAGGAATCGAGGGCCGGATGTAAAAGAGTTGTGTTAAAATTGATGAAAAAAATCATTCCCTTTGTCATCCACGATAATAAAAGCCGGAAAATCTTTTACCGTAATCATGAAAACAGCTTCCATCCCCAGTTCCGGGAATTCAATTGTTTCCACCTTCGTAATGCACTCTTTTCCCAGACGGGCGGCTGACCCGCCGATTGAGCCAAGGTAAAACCCGCCCTGTTCTTTGCACGACCGGGTGACCTCTGTCGAGCGGTTGCCTTTGGCCAGCATAATGAGGGATCCGCCTTGCGCCTGGAAGGCCGGGACATATGGGTCCATGCGGCCGGCAGTGGTCGGCCCAAAGGATCCTGAGGCATAGCCTTCAGGGGTTTTGGCCGGGCCGGCGTAATAGATGATGTGCTCTTTGAGGTAGTGGGGCATCTCTTCACCCCGGTCAAGTCGCTCCTTGATTTTAGCGTGGGCAATATCTCTGGCCACAACAATTCTGCCATTGAGGTGCAGCCGGGTGGCCACCGGGTACCTGCTCAGGGTATTCCTGATGTCTGTCATGGGTTTGTCCAGGTCGATTTGTACAGCATCCGCTTCATCACTCCGGGGCTGCGGTAAAAATTTTGCCGGATCTGTTTCAAGCTGCTCCAGGAAAATGCCATGGCCGGAGATTTTCGCTTTTATGTTACGATCAGCACTGCAACTGACCCCGATTCCGATGGGACAGGATGCCCCATGTCTTGGCATCCTGATGACCCTAACATCAAGACAGAAATATTTCCCGCCGAATTGGGCACCCATTCCTATTTGTTGCGAGGCGTCAAGCAATTCGAGTTCAAGTTCAGGGTCCCTGAAGGCGTGCCCGTATTCATTTCCTTTTTTCGGCAAAGTGTCCAGATACCCTGTAGAAGCAAGCTTCACAGTCTTGAGGTTTATCTCAGCAGACGTACCGCCCACAACAATCGCCAGGTGATAAGGGGGGCATGCAGCAGTCCCCAGGGTTTTGATTTTGCCTTTAAGGAAATCCGCCAGTTTTTCCGGGTTTAGAATCGCCTTTGTTTCCTGAAAGAGATAGGTCTTGTTGGCAGACCCCCCTCCCTTGGCCATAAAAAGGAATTCATACATATCTCCCCGGGTGGCCTGCAGGTCAATCTGGGCCGGAAGATTGCAGCCGGTATTGGCTTCTGCATACATGGTCGACGGGGCCATCTGTGAATACCTGAGATTCAATTTGGTATAGGCGTTGAACACGCCTCTTGAGAGCGCCTCTTCGTCTGAAAAGCCGGTCCATATGGCCTGCCCTTTTTTTCCCATGATAATTGCTGTCCCGGTATCCTGACACATGGGGAAAATATAGTCAGAAGAAACAACGGCATTTTTCAATAATTCAAAGGATACATATTTGTCGTTTTCAGAACTCTCAGGATCGTCAATGATCTGTTTCAGCTGTTTTAAATGGGATGTTCTAAGAAGATGGGAGACATCGCCAAACGCCGCTTCAGCCAGTATTGTCAGACCTTCAGGATCGATTTTGGTCACTTTCGACCCTTCAAACAAGGCTGAAGAAACGTATTCTTGCGTCAGCAGACGATACTCAGTAATATCCTCATTGAGAGGAAACATTTTTTGATATTGAAACTTCGGCATGAAAACCCCCTTTTTTTATCTGTTGCAATGCTGTTGTATCCATTGGGATATCAGGTGTACCGGGAAAGTCGGCCATGAAGGCATTTGGGGAATCCCACAGGGCAGGGCTTGGCGTAAGAAAAGCTGCCATGGGCGCACCGTGGCTGGATCTCAAATCGTTTTAATCGGGGTTTTTTGCTGCATGGCATTTTAAGTCGCTTCTTCAGGCGCTGTTTTCATCAACCGACTGCTTTCCAAGAATCAGAAGACCCAGTAAATTATGGCCCTTGAACCGGCCATGGTTATCCTTTGTGATATGTCTTACCTCTGTCTCCAGATATTCAGCCGGCCCGAGCAGATCAGCGGGATAATATTTCATTTTAAATGTGTCACCCACTTTTATATGCTCAAGAACAGTCGAGTCTTCCCTCACGATAATGCACATCCCTTTTTCAGAAATATTCCAAATTCTGAACTGAAAAACATGAGCCAGTGCTTTTATGGAAAATTCCAGGCTGTAAAATTTATCAACAAGGGTTCTGACTTCACCCCGGTTCTCTTTTTGATTTGGCTTATTAAAGTCCTGATTCATGAGAACCCCCGCTTTAGCTGGGTTAGCCCGAAGAAGAT
The DNA here is from genome assembly GCA_030618925.1 of Desulfobacteraceae bacterium. Classification (GTDB taxonomy): domain Bacteria; phylum Desulfobacterota; class Desulfobacteria; order Desulfobacterales; family SURF-7; genus JAUXCK01. Next base: position 1,053 of record JAUXCK010000315.1, on the reverse strand, counting down.
TGACTTCACGGGTTAACCATAAATAATGACATTTGATTCAACTGAGGGTTTCTATATCCCATATTGTCGAATATTTCAATTCAATATCGGTCCTTTCCTGTCTGTTCAGATACATCGCTTAGCGCATCGGCCATTAATGAGGCCACTGTTTTAGAAAATTGAGAGGGGTTGTCTATCTTCCCCCCCTCACTGATGAGGGCCATATCAAATAGCAGGTCGCTGTAATCATTTACAATCTCATTATCCTTATTTTCTTCAAACAGGGTTTTTATTTTAACCATGACCGGATGATTTATGTTTATTTCGAGAATCCGTTTGGTCTCTGGCGTTTTCTGACCCGTGGACTTCAATATTTTTTCCATGTAAGCGCTCATATCATAGGTGTCGCCGGACAGGCATGCCACGGAATCTTTAAGGCGGGTTGATGGTTTTACGTCTTTTATTTTTTTATCCAGCCTGTTTTTAATATGCGCAAACAAAGCCGAATACGCATCCTTTTTCTTCTCGTCAACTTCATCAAGGTCGAGTTCTCCCTTTTCGGCGCTCTTGAACGACTTTCCGCTAAACTCGGTCAGCGACATCATGACCCATTCATCCACAGGGTCCGTCATCAGAAGAACTTCATGGTCTTTTCCCTTAAGTGCTTCAATATGCGGGCTGTTAATGATGGATGAAAGGTTGTCACCGGTAATATAATAGATTTCTTTCTGGCCCGGCTGCATTCTTTCCACATACTCTTTCAGTGATATCAGGTTGTCTTCGGATTTTGTGGATTTGTACAGAATCAGGTCCGCTATTTTATCCTTGTTCTCAAAGTCGGTATGGACGCCTGATTTAAGGATCTGGCCAAATTCATTAAAAAACGCTTCATATGTTTCTTTGTCCATATCCGTCAGAAGGCCAAATATTTTTTTAACGATATTCTTTCGAATATTCCTGACAAGTCTGTCCTGCTGCAGGATTTCGCGGCTGATATTCAGATTTAAATCCGGTGCATCAACGACCCCTTTTACAAAGCTGAAATATTCCGGCAGCAATTCCTGACAGTCCTCC
>JAUXCK010000159.1 GCA_030618925.1 Desulfobacteraceae bacterium | reverse complement strand
TTTCTTTTTCAAAATCTATTTGAAGAAGGGTTTTAATGTCCATGTATTTCAGGGCGTTGCTGCCGTCTACCCAGTGCACGGCCCGTGTCACGACCCAATTGTCCTGACGCACAAACAGGATGGATTTTTTGTATCCGGTTTCATTGATGACCTGCTTGGAGCGGGGCACAGACTGTATGAGCCATACCTTGACATCTTTAACCCTGTCTTCTTTTAAGAGGGTGAAGTCGTATTCCTCGAGGTTTCGGGACGTCATGTCCGAGTAGTTGAGGTCGGAGCCCATGAAGCTGGAACTTTTATCGCTCGATGCAATCCGTTTTGTTTTCCGGAGCCCGGGAAGGTAGAGCCACTGGTCATCGTCTTTTTCCGGGTCATCATAGTCATAGGTCAGAAATCCTGTATTTTTCACTTCCGCCGGATACAGGAAGAACATGAGTCGATAAGTGTCTTTGCCTTTGTCTTTGGTAAAGGATTTGATTTTTCGTATGCGCTGTTTTTTGTTTTTATCGATCAGGATCATTTCCATCCGGCTCGTCAAATGATCCCCATCATCCCGGTCTTCAACCTTCTGCATAATGTCCCTGGCTTTGGCATCATCTGCACGGGTGTCCTGAGTCAGGATGAATACGGCTGCCGCTATTGTGAAAAAAGAGATAATGTTTTTTGTCATGAGGACCTCCGGAAAACGGGTTAAGCGGACTCTTTTCGGCCTCCTCGATTGACAACCATCATGAGTGCCGGTGCCAGCAGATAGTCTGACAGAAGGGCCATGATGATGGTCAGGCCGGTGAGTGCCCCAAAATTAAACAGGTTGTTCATGCTGGCAAACATAAAAATGAAAAACCCCAGGGACAGAACAATGGTGGTGACAAGCATTGCCCTGCCGGCGGTCTGAAGGGTCTGGTGGACCGCGGTTGCGGGGTCATTGCTTTTTTCAAAATAACGTCTGAAATTATGCATGAAGTGAATGGTGTCATCCACCGCCAGGCCGATGGCGATGCTGCCCACCATCATGGAGAACAGGTCCATGGGCAGGGAAAATGCGCCCATAATGCCCAGCATGACAATGATCGGTGCAAGGTTCGGTATCATGCTGAGGAGTCCGATTCGAACCTTGCCGATCAGAAAAATCATAAGGAAGGTAATGACCACCAGGGCGGTGAGATAGCTTTTGGCCATGGTGACGATGGCGGCTGACGCGGTTTTAAAGAGAAGGGCAATCATCCCGGTGGTCGTGATGTCCATTGCCGGGAGATTTTCCGTTAGATAGCGATTGACGATATTCAGGAACTTGTTGTATTTGACGGCATCCCTGAACGGAATTTTAATCGTAAACCGGGCTTTGCTGAACTGGCTGTCCACAAAGTCTTCAAGATCATCGGAGCCGCTGTTTTCAAAGAGAAGGAATTCCTGAGCGATCAGATCCCGGTTTTGGGGGATGGTGTAAAACTCGGGGCGATTTTCATTGAGCGCCTGATGTATCTCCTTAAGCAGGGTGGCGATGGACCAGGCCTTTCCGACAAATATATCGTCATATGCGATTGATTCAGCGTAGGCAGCGGCTTTCTCCAGCCCGTTGAGAATCGCAGGATTAAACAAGCCGTTTTCAATGCCTGTATCGATAATGATTTCAAGTGTGATGGACCCGCGCAATTCATGGTCAATTTTCTCAGTGGCCATACGGACCGGACTGTTTTCCGGAAACCATGAAAGGATATCATGGGAAAATCGGATGGTCGAGGCCGAGATAATGGAGAGCACGATAATGATGGCTGTTGTGATCAGGATCAGCCACGGCCGCCTGGTGGAAAAATTTCCCACATGGGTCAAAAAGCGATCCATTGCACCCGGTTTTTCGGTGTCCGCCCCGGCCATTTTATGTTTAATCGGGAAAACAGCGAGGAGCGCCGGCAGGAGAACGATCGTGTACACAAGGGCAAGCATAATGCCAATGCCGGCAAATATGCCAAGGTCTGCGATGGGCGCGACATTTGCGGTCGAAAACGACAGCAGCCCGCTTGCAGTGGTCACATGGGTCATGACGACAGCCAGGCCTGAATGGCCAATGGCGTAAGCAATGGCCTCTTCCTTATTGTTGTGTTGCCGGAAATGCTGAAAAAAAATAGCCAGAATGTGGACGGAGGCGCCCACGCCCACGGCCAGGAGAAACGACGGGATGATTTGCGTGGGGAGCTTGATCGGAACGCCTGCAGCAGCCATGATGCTGATGGTGGAAAGGAGGGATACAAGAACAACGATAATCGGAAGTATGACACCCGATATTTTGCGGAACATGATAAAAAGAACCAACACAATGGTGGCTATGGCAAGACCCATGAATTTTCTCATATCCTTTATCATGCTCTGTTTGAGAAAATGGGTCACCGCAGGGGTGCCCGCCACATAGACAGGAAAGTCAGGGCCCTCATATTTTTTGACGATATCCTGCACCGCCATGACGAATGCCGCATTTTCCGCATTGCTTAAAAACGCATCCTTTTCAACGGGCAGGTCATCCGTGTCCTCTGATGCAGCCCCATCTTCCTCAAACCCGTCGAGCACATCAAAATCTTTACCCGCGTGCGAATAATTCTGGGTTTTAAGGATCATGGTGGTGAACCGGCCGTCTTCAGATATGAGCATATTGGTATACATCTGGTTTGCAGATATCCGGTTTTTGAGGGCCTCCATATCTGATTCGCTGTCCGGCCATTTTTCAAGGAGGTCTTCCACAATGAGCGTTTCCCCTTCGCCCCTTGTATTGCGTGCGTTTACAATGCTTGAGATGTCCTCGAGATAAGGGACATTGTCTTTAAGGTCCTCATGAAGGGCCTTGATTTTCTTCAGGGTTTTTTGGGTAAATATGTTTTCAGGGTTGATGGCGATAATAAGCATCTCGTCTCTGCCAAACTGCTTTCGGAAGGAATGGTATTCAATAAGAGTGGGGTCATTTTCATGCAGGAACCCCTCTGTTGAAAAATCAAAAAAGAGTTTAGGGAGTTGAGAAATAAAGGCCGCGATGAGGACGGCCATGATAATGAGGGTTTTGATGCGGTTGTGATAAATGGTCCGTGCCAGGTTTTCAAACCAGGTTTCCATTTGATTTCTGATATTTGACATGATGCCGACGCGCCTCCGAGGTTATGATTGTGTGGCCCTTAACACCGACCTTTCACCCTCTTTGCCTGTTTTATGCTGTATCCTGTGTATTCTAATCCTGTGTTTTGTCAAGTTGTTTTTATTGTCTAATTGGTTGGATTGGTTTAATTGGTTTAATTGGTTGGGTTGGTTGTCATTTGATAAAATCGAAATGTGACCCCGCGGACGTGGAATGCGGGTGATTGAAGATTGGTCTCATACCCATGATTCAGATAAAACCGGACGGCTTTTTGATTGTCGATCTCACAGGCCAGAACAATCCGGTGACACCCGGCTTTTACGGCTGTTTGGTTGACAAAACCAAGGAGTTCACCCCCCAGCCCCCGCCCTCTGAATTCGGGAGTGATGGCCAGTGCCTGCAGATAGAGATCTCCCGCATTATACTGAAAGGCGCTGATCTCTCCGGATGTCAATAAATGACTGGCCCGTCCGATCAGATGCACATGCATATAGCGAAGAACAAGGCGCATCAGCTTGAGGGTTCCCCTGGTATAATCCCCGGATTGATGTCTGGCCTGCTCCTGCCGGGTGTTGAGCATGACAAGCCCGGCTGTTCGGCCTTGACTCTCAATAAAATGAGCGTTGGTGTAACTGAGAATTGTTCCAGGATGACGGTAGATATTTTCCAGCACATATGTTACTCTCGGGCCGATAAGTGTGTGATAGAGGCCCCGGGTGGCAATCAAATACAGTCTGGCAAAGTCTTTTGCATCGCCTTTGTCGCCTTTTCTGATAATAAGTTGTTTCATTAAGATCTTTTTGCAGCCACGGGAAACGGATGTCAATAGATTTCCTTCGGAGAATTAGGTAAGAGGGGTTCCGCATATGGAATCAATGACGATTGAAACACTGACCGGTATTGTTGACGGTGATTTTCGGCAGGGCGACAAGACACGCAAGGTGTCGGAAGTCAGTATTGACTCCAGACATGTTGGAAACAATGCCGTATTTTTTGCCCTTAAAGGGACCCGGACAGACGGGCATCGTCATATTGCTCAGGCGTTTGATAACGGGGCGTCTGTGGTGGTGATTTCCCGGTCATGGGCTGACCGGGCAGAGGTGCCTTATGAAAAACCGGTCATGGTCGTTGAAGAGCCGCTGGCGGCACTTCAAAAACTGGCTGCCTGGTGGCGGGAGAAATTCATGGGCAAGGTCATCGGGATTACCGGCAGCAACGGGAAGACCATTGTCAAGGATTCGCTTCTCCAGGTCCTTGCCCATCATTTTCCGACCACCGGCAACCCCGGCAGTCACAACAGCCAGCTGGGTGTGCCGCTATCTATTCTACGGGTACCTGCAGACGTCAATTATGCGATTCTTGAGGCCGGGATTTCTGAACCCGATGAGATGCAGTGCCTGGAATCGATGATCCGTCCGAATTTTGGAATTTTAACAAATATCGGTATGGCGCATATTGATTCCTTTGGGGACCAAAAAAAAATTGCTTCTGAGAAGGTTAAACTGTTTCAGAATATCCCGGAGACCGGATGGGTATTAATGCACGATGCATGCCGGCATTTTTATGGGGACCCCCCCGAATTGTCGTGTCAGATCTTCTATTTTGGTACCCCTTCAGAAGACCTCCCCTATATTGCAGATAAGCGATTCAAGGGCAAAGGCATTCTCCTGAAGGTTCGTTTTCCCGATGCATCAACCCATGATGTCATGATTAACACGCCTTCTTTGGAGATTATTTCCGATATTGAGGCCACCCTGTGCGCCGCTTATCTGCTGGGGGTTGAGTCCCATGACATCACCCGGGCGCTTGCAGATTATGAACCCTCCAACACACGGATGGAGATATGGCGTTCTCCTTCCGGGACGACCCTGATAAATGATTCATGCAGCTCTGACCCCATCTCGGTTCGGGCGGCGCTTCGATCCCTGGAACGCATCAGCGATGCAGCGGGTCGAAAAATATTTGTATTCGGGGGCATGCGTGAACTGGGTGGACTGGCGCACCAGGCGCATTTTGAAATCGGGGAAATGGCAGGCAGAAGTTCGGTCCACACGCTTGTGCTGGTGGGGAGGCACAATACCGATGCAACTGAGGAGGGGTACCTTCAAACCAAACCGGAAGGATCGGTCATTTGCTGCGGTGACACAGAGGATCTGGCCGATATTCTGTCTGAAAAAGTCGAGCCCCGGGATACTGTTTTATTTAAAGGCCCGCGAAATACAGGGATCGACCGGGTGGCCCGGGAAATTACCGGCGTTATCGCCCCGGACAGATTAATTGTGGACCTGCAGGCTGTATCCGAAAATATATTGCGTTTCCGCCGCAAAATCGGTCCCGATGTTAAAGTCCTGGGAATGGTCAAAGCACTGGCATACGGCAGCAATTTGATCCGGCTCTCAAAAGAGCTGCAGAATATAGGGCTGGACTATCTGGGCGTTTCAACGCCTGATGAAGGCATCCATCTGCGAAAAGCCGGTGTGGGCATTCCCATTCTCGTGATGATCTGCACGCCTGATGAGGCAGATAAAATTGTGCAAAACAATTTGTCTCCGGTGATCTACTCTTTTGACCTGGTACCATTTCTTGTCAAAGCCGCCCGGAAGAACAACAAAACACTGGATGTGCACCTTAAGGTGGATACAGGTATGGGAAGGCTCGGTGTCATGCCCGAGCGGTTGACTGATCTGGCAAAAGAGGTTGACGAATCCGGCTGCCTCAGAACTATCGGCCTGATGACCCATTTTGCCTGTGCAGAAGATCCATCCATGGATACGTTTACCTTTCGTCAGATCGAGCTGTTTAAAAGAGCGATCTCTGATCTTCATAAGATGGGCCATCATGAACTCATCTGCCATGCGGCTGCAACTGCCGGCGCGGCCAGATTCCCGGAAAGCTGTTTTGATATGGTTAGAATCGGACTGGGATTATATGGTGTGTACCCGTCACCGGCTGTTGCAGAAGAGATAAAACTCGATCTGGCAGTGTCCCTGGTCAGCCGGATTGCTGAAATCCGTTATCTGAACAAAGGGCATATCATCGGGTATGGGGCAACGTTTTGTGTGCCTCACGACAATTTTAAAGTGGGTGTCGTCCCCATCGGGTATCATGATGGATTACCATTGATTTTATCGAATAACGGGCACGTGCTCGTCAATGGTCAACTGACGTCCATCATCGGAAGAATTTCAATGGATTCCATGACAATCGATTTGAATCATGTTTCAAGTGTTCAGCAGGGGTCGGATGTCCTTATCTACGGGAAGCATGCCGGGCATGTCCGTCGCCCGGAGGAAGTAGCGGAAGAATCACAGACCATTGCATACGAGCTCCTGACACGATTGGGGCCACGGATTCAGAGAATATATATGGGGCAATAATGACGGTCTCGTAAAAAGTC
>JAUXCK010000256.1 GCA_030618925.1 Desulfobacteraceae bacterium | reverse complement strand
GGATTTAATTATTGACCCGAAATCTTTTTAACCAGTGCGCGGTATGCCTCCTGGTTCACCGGACGGATTTTGTCGTAATCGGGACCATCCATGTATTCAATATTCTCACCGATTCTTATCATCAATTTTTTGTAGGTCTTGTCCGTGTTAAGCTTGGCGAACGCATCCCGTAAAATCTTCATGCGATCTTCAGGTACCCCTTTGGGCGCCATCACGATGCGATCCATTGTCCCGGTTTCATACCCCAGCTCCTTGAGATTGGGGACATCCGGGAAAACGCGGGTGTTACCGGCACTGGCAAGAGCACGGATTTTACCGGCTTCCACAAGGGGACCGGCCTGGGAAGGAAAGGACATCATAAAATCGCCATCTCCGGCAAGGATTGCCTGCATGGCCGGGCCACCGCCTTTGTAGGGAATGTATGTAGCATCGACACCTGCCTCCAACAGAACCCTGGCGCCCGGGGTCATGGTTGCGCCCCAGTTTCCGGATGTGGTAAATATCAGTTTGCCGGGTTTCTCTTTCCCATATGCGAGCATATCATCTAATGTTTTCCAGGGTTTATCAGCTCTCACAACGACGCTGGAGGCGCCATAATTGATCCGGCAAACAGATTTCAGGTCCTTGATGGTGTCGTAAGGGAGTTTTTCAAGCAAGGGCTGAAGCTGGTCAATATAGTTGTGGGTGAAGATCAAGGTATACCCATCCGGTTTGGCTTTAATTGCCGCTGCCGTGCCTGTTTGCCCGCCGGCACCCGGCATCAGCTTGACTACCACGGCCTGGCCCAGGTAAGACGGGATGACACTGGTAAAAACGCGGGCATTCAGATCATGAGATCCACCGGCTCCCAGCGGAATGATGAGGGTAATCGGCTTGCTTGGGTAGTTATCGGCCAGGACGGGTGACAGACCGACAAAAACCAGAAGCACTGCCACTAACATTGAACGAGATAATTTTCGAAAAGTCATGTTGTATTCTCCTTTATATGGTTGGCGTTGACATTGGTGTGATTTGTGGAATGAAACAATCTATTTCAGATAACCGGATATCACCTCCTCTCATCCTTCAGACGGCAGTTCTTTTATATGTTTGTTCCGCAGGCGGGCACTTCGCCACCACAGCCCGGCTGTTATAAAAGGGGTGATGGCCAGTATCACTGCGGTGATGGGACGTGCAGCGAAAATGTAGTGCAGGGTGTCGCCCCGTCCCAGATTTATGGTTTGGCCAAATGAATATTCAAGGACCGGTCCCAGGATATAGCCCATGACCATGGGCGTGACGTCAAAATTCAATTTTTTGGCAGTATAGCCAAAAACACCGAAAAGAACCAGCACCAGCAGATCAAAGGGATCGGAACGATATACATAGGAACCGGCAAAAGCAAATATGGCTGTGAGGGGCAGAAGTGCTGATTTTCTTATGGTCACAACCTTGGCAAACAAAGGGATGGTGAGATACCCGAGAACCACAAAAATAAGATTTGCAAAGATCATGGCCACCAGGAGGGCAAAGACCAGTGGACCCTGTTCGGCGAAAAGCTGTGGCCCCGGGCGCAGTCCCTGAGCGATAAAAGCACCCAGCAGGATGGCCGTGACCTTGTCTCCGGGAATACCCAGGGTCAGCAGTGGTACCAGGGTGGGGCCGTTTACGGCATTGTTGGCTGCTTCAGCCGCTGCAATCCCATCCAGTTCACCCTTGCCGTATGTTTCCGGGTGCTTGGAAGCATTTTTGGCGGCAGCATACCCCACAAAGGCTGAGACGACCTGACCAACACCGGGAATAATTCCCAGAGAAGTTCCGATGGCGGTCGATCTGATAATGGTCTTGATGCTCCGGCGGAATTCCTTAAAGGTTAATTTTTCCCCCGCCTTGAGATTGAATTCCTCGGCAACGAAAGAGGTTATTTTCTTTTCAACGGCCTGAAGAATTTCAGGAATGGCAAACAGACCGATGAGCATTGGAAGCAGGGGAATGCCGGATTTAATTTCGAAAAAGCCGAAAGTGAAACGGGACATGCCGCCCAGAGGATCCTGACCGATCATGGAAAAAAAGAGCCCGATGAAGCACATGACCAGTCCTTTGATAAACAGGCCTGATGTGGTGGCGGAGATGATAATGAGGCTGAGCAGAATAATCGCCCCCAGTTCCGGTGGGCCGATTTTCATTGCCATGATTGCAATGGGACCGATAAACAAGATGGTGAGGATATCACTTGACAAGTCCCCGCAGACCGAGGCGAAAAGCGCCATTTCCATTGCTTTGCGCGATTTTCCCTTCTTGGTCAAAGACGGACCGTCAAAGGTGGTTGCCACTGATGCACCGGTGCCGGGCATGGATACCAGGATAGCCGGTATGCTGCCGCCGTATATGCCCCCTTTGTATACACCTATCAGAAAGGGAATGCCCACCATGGGGTCCATAAAAAAGGAAATGGGAAGCAAGACCGCCATGGCCATGATAGTTGTAAAACCGGGCAGTGCGCCAACAAACATTCCCAACATGAGACCCAGGCCCATCATACCAAATGTGTCCCATCGCAGTGTCAGCAGAATACCCTGTATAAAATTATCCCACATCTATAAAAAGCCTTTCTGGAAAATATATTTTAGATCAACTCATTGAGTTGTTTCCGAGCATGCATCATTCGATTAAAATAAAGGAAATTCCGGTAAGGAAACTTTCAACAGTCGCGTGAAGACGAAATAGATTCCTATCGGGACACCGACACTCACGACAATTCCAACCAGAATATTGCGATTACCGTAAAAGGTGGACAGAGTGCCGGCCACCAGGATGCTGGAGAGGACAAACCCCAGGTGCTCAAACAAAAGCGCATAAGCGAAAAAAACGACAAGGGAGGCGATGATGCGAAAATAGCCTTGCCGTGTGACTTCTGTAAAAAGGTTTTTATCTTTGAGTCGAAAACTGATCACTAAATACCAGATATTCAGAAAGATAAGGGACAGGATTGCCAACTGGGGAAACAGGGTCGGTTTTAATCCCATTAAACTGCGGCCCATAAAAAGCATTGGCTTCTGGATCTGGTAGGGAATGGTGAAAAACATGATGGTCCATAAAATGAGAAGAAATATGGCGGTGACGGTATTATAATTGATACGGCGATACCACGGATCGGTGCGGTTGCTGCTTTCACTGCTCTTTTTCATTTGATCAGACCTTGTTCACTCTTTTACGGCGATCTTTACTCAAAATGTAAAATCCGTTTTACCATCAAAGCTTATTCTTCCGCATCCCATCCCGGAGGCGGGTAGTCATTTTCGGAATCATCGATGAATATGATGTTGGCAGCTTCTTTTGACGGGACACCGCCATAGGCAAAGACGAGCTCCACCTCATCTGTGCGGCTGGCATTGGCAACCCCGTGAATGATTCCCTCCGGCGCGAAAACAAATGTGCCTGGCGGGCATTTCGTTATGGTGGCTTCAGGGCCCAAAAACAACGTCATTGTTCCTCTGACGATATACATGGCGGCTTCGGCGCTCAAATGAACGTGCCGTTCGTTGGCCGTATGCGGTGGGATAATCGTGCGTCCCATGGAAATTCGCTTGGAGCCGCAGACGGTATCGTTAATGCCGAATTTTATAGCCAGCCCCTTTTCATATTCGGTGTCGGTGAAAACATCTGAATGATGTCCTGATTTCGGGGGAACATTGATTAATTCGGATAGATTTTCCAGTTTGACGTATTTTGCCATTTTTAGAGTCCTTCCTTTCATACTTTTTGGGGTTGTGAAAACACCCTCTCAGCAGGATTGAGAATATAGAATATGTGCTAAACGATTTGTGGCTGAAAAAATAAATCAGCCCTTGTAGCGCCCACAGATAACACCATGAAAAAGAGGCAATAGAGATGGAACAATGGTGCCTTGTTAAATAACTGAATCAGTTTTAGTCAAAATGTTGTGTACAGTCAAGGAAAAAATTTCACTCATAAGAAAAAAAACAGTCATCATCGTATCCCCATATGAAAAGCAGGATTAGGCGAAATAAACAGCTAAATTTTATGAAACACTTTGAAATATTTTACCCATATAAAAAAATATTTACTAAAAAAGGACATTCATTATAGCCCTTTTTCTAAAGACTTGTTCACAATCGGAACGCCCACAAGCGATCCCCATTCCGTCCAGGATCCGTCATATACTTTTGCACGGGGGTAGCCGAGCAGAAATTTTGCAATAAACCACGCCATGGACCCGCGATGGCTCAACCGGCAGTAGGAAACAAGCTCCTTGTCCGGTGTCGCTCCCACCGCTGAATAAGTCTCCTGAAGTTCGCCCTGGGTCTTGTATGTGTTATCCTCGTTCAGCAAATTCATGTAATAAAGATTCAGCGCACCGGGGATGTGCCCTTTTCTCACGGCACCGTGATCCACCGGAAACCAGTCTGGTGATACCCGTTTACCGATATATTCTTCCGGTGTGCGCATGTCCAGCAACACCCTGTCGGGATTATCAAGTCCGGCCAATACGCCGTCGCGCCCAATTCGGCAATCCTCTTCCAAGGACCGGACAGGATAATCGGCGGGCGCGAAGCTGGGCACATCTGTGGTTATGGGGAGATCTTCGTAAAGCCACAGGTTCATATCGCCGTTCATGATTTTCATATTCTTATGCCCCCGCATGGCGCATACCCAGAATGCATAGGTATTGAACTGAATCTGATCACTGTAAAAAACGATTGTCGTGTCATGGCTGATGCCACTTTTCGACATCAAGTTGCTGAAACCTTCGGGCGTTGCGAAATCACGCATTTCAGGATGCCACAGTGTTTTTTTCCAGGGCCAGAGTATGGTACCCGGAATATGGCTGGCGTAATAGGCATCCGGGTCTTTAAGAGCGCCGATTTCAATTAATCTGACATCCGGGTTATCTAAATTCTCAGCAATCCAATGGGTACTCGCTAACCACTCGCTTATAGCTACTTCGTTCATAATGACTCCTTT
>JAUXCK010000039.1 GCA_030618925.1 Desulfobacteraceae bacterium | reverse complement strand
TGGACAGTGTTCATGTGTCCCTGTTGGAAAAAGAAAAGACCTGAGGCGGACAGGGCACACAAAATAAACCCAAAAAAATAAAAGGAGCAGTAACTATGGAAGCCAGAAAGATTATTTTGACGGAAGATGAAATGCCGAGGCAATGGTACAATATTCTTGCTGATATTAAAATGAATCCTCCGCTTGGACCGGATGGGCCGGTGTCTCCCGATATGCTTGCGCCGATTTTTCCCATGAATCTGGTGGAGCAGGAGGTCAGCACTGAAAGGTGGATCGATATTCCTGAGCCTGTTCTCGACATTCTGCGAATCTGGCGGCCATCTCCTCTCGTGAGGGCCACAGCCCTTGAAAAGGCGCTCGATACACCGGCCAAGATTTATTATAAGAATGAGTCTGTCAGCCCCCCGGGAAGCCATAAGCCGAATACGGCGGTTGCACAGGCGTATTATAATAAAGAGTTCGGTATTGAAAAAATAACGACAGAGACCGGTGCCGGGCAATGGGGAAGCGCGCTTGCATTTGCCTGCTCCCAATTCGGCCTTGAATGCAAGGTCTATATGGTACGGATTAGCTTTGACCAGAAACCCTATCGAAAATCCATGATGGCGACATGGGGGGCGAATTGCGTTGCCAGCCCGAGCACGGAAACCCAGTCAGGCAGGGATGTTCTGGCGGAGAATCCGGATACTCCCGGCAGCCTTGGGATTGCCATCAGTGAAGCCATAGAAGCTGCGGTTTCTGATGAATCCGGTAAAACCCGTTATTCCCTTGGGAGTGTTCTGAATCATGTATTGCTTCACCAGACCATCATCGGGCTGGAGGCTAAAAAACAGCTGGAAAAAATAGGAGAATATCCTGACATCATTATCGGGTGTGCCGGCGGCGGCAGCAATTTTGCCGGTCTTGCCTTTCCTTTTGTGCTCGACAAGATAAATGGCAAGGAAGTCGAAATTTACCCTGTTGAACCCGCGGCCTGCCCGACTTTGACCCGGGCACCTTTTGTCTATGATCACGGAGATTACGCTCAAAAGACCCCTCTCCTGCCCATGTACAGCCTTGGGCATAGATTTGTTCCGCCGCCTGTGCACGCCGGGGGGCTTCGATACCACGGAATGGCACCCACCGTCAGCCAGCTTGTGTCCGAAGGACTGCTTGAAGCCAAGGCAGTTGGCCAGCTCGCCACCTATAAAGCAGGCCTCCTTTGTGCAAGATCAGAAGGCATCATTCCTGCACCCGAGACCAACCATGCGCTGGCATGCGTGGTGGATGAGGCGATGAAGGCCAAGGAAGAGGGGAAGGAGAAAGTTATCCTTTTCAATTGGAGCGGACATGGTCTGCTTGACCTGATGGCCTATGACAAATATTTTTCAAACGACCTCATAAACTATGAACTGTCTGATGAGGAGTTGCAGGAATCTGAGAAAATATTTGAAAACTTTCCCAAGCCTGAATTGTTGAAAAGCGTATAGAAGATGACCGGGATCAGCCGTTTTCGGCTGATCCCGACTCCGAATGTGTTACCATGAAAGAAGATAAAGATCACTTGGTGCGGCAGTGCCCCCGCCTGGGGCATCTCATCCCTTTTTCCTATTGTTTGAAGGATGGGGAAGAGGGGTTGCCATGCTGGAAAACGGTTGACTGCTGGTGGGAGTATTTTGATGTTCTGGGATATTTGAAACAGCACTATCCCGAAGCGGATCTGACAAAGCTGCTCCAGTCCAGACCCAAGCCGAAAATCAACAGTCTTTTAGACCTGGTCGAGCAGGTAAAAAACCGGAGAGACCGGTAACCGTCACATGGGTTGACGGTTTTCCGGTTCAAAGTGCTTGCATGGTTTTCAACCGGAAAAAAATCAACGAAAATACAACGAAGACAGGAGGATGACTTGATTATTAAAGAGCTGCCGGTGGGACCGATCATGGCAAACTGTTTTATTTTGGGGTGTGAAGAAACCTTTGAATCTGTTGTGATCGACCCGGGTGATGAAGCGGACAAGATTTTGCTTTCCCTCGCAGAGCTGAAACTAAAGGTAAAATACATCTTAAATACCCATTGCCATTTCGATCATGTGGGCGGAAACAGAAGAATGAAGGAAGTTACCGGTGCCGAGATTCTGATCCATTCCCTGGACGCACCCATGCTGACCCATATGGGTGAAGCCGCCTCTGGATTCGGGCTTCGTATCGAAGAATCTCCCCCTCCTGATCGGGAGTTGGCAGAAGGGGATGTGGTTTCATTCGGACGCATCGATTTGAAGGTCATCCATACACCCGGCCATTCGCCGGGTGGTGTCTCTTTTTTTGCAGGAGATTCAGTTTTTGTGGGGGATACCCTTTTTGCCGGATCAATCGGGCGGACCGATTTTCCAGGGGGGAACTATGACACACTGATTGCAAGCGTCCGGGAAAAATTGTTTGTCCTGGGCGATGATGTAAACGTGTATTGCGGGCACGGTCCTCAAACCACCATCGGTCAGGAAAAACGCTTTAATCCTTTTTTTTAATTCCGGCTTTTAGATGCCAGAGGGTTGGGCGGCTGCCGGTATGGAAAACGGTGTCAAATTATAGTCAATACCCTGGTGTTTCAGGATATCATAATAAATCATAATTTGTCTCACATACTGCACAGGCTCAATTCCACGGCAATATCCATGTTTGGCGTTTCTATAATATTTCCGATTCTGCAAAAGCGGCAGGGTTTTTGAAAGGGATGACCATTTATTGGGATCCAGGTTCATTTTTTTTGCAAGCCTCTGGGCGTCCCAGATATGCCCCTGGCCGACATTATAGGCCGCAAAGGCAATAAAGAGCCGGTCGGCACCTTCCGCCTTATCAAACAAGTCATAGAGCTCTTTTAAATGTTTTACCCCGGCATTGATGTTTTGTTCGGGGTTATAAATGTCTTTCACCCCATGGCTCTTGGCTGTCCTTTGTGTGAGCTGCATCAGCCCGTAAGCCCCGGCAGGGCTTTTAACCCATTGCCTGAAATGGGATTCCTGATACATCTGGGCGGAAATCAATCGCCAGTCAAATCCGTGTTTGTCGGACGCGGCTTTGATAATGTGTCCATATTTGGGAAGCCTTGTGACCAGCCTGCGATGATACGCTCTCAGGTCGACAAAGTCAAAACGCTCGACATCTGCATAGTACCGGGCGTATATTTTCTTGTAGGTGCCGTTTTTCTTAATCATTTTAAAAAATGTGTTGATTTCCTCACGGAGGGACTCAGATCCCGGGTCGACAGCCCATGCCAGATGTTCTTTCTCACCGATGGGAAAACCGATAACAGCCCTGGGAAAATATCTTCTGTTCAACATGGCCACATTGCTGTCCGCAATGGTGATGTCGATTTCACCATTGGCGACGTGCTGGATAAGTTCCCCGGTAGGGATATTGTTGACGGGGACCACATCAAAATGCATGCCCTCTGCTTTCATCTTTTCCAGCAAGTCATGGTATGAAGTTCCTTTCCGGATGTGGATCGTCTTACCGGAAAGGTCATCAATATCTTTTATATTGTGGTTATCCCTGTTTATGATGACATGCTGCTGGATTGTCATATATCCGTCTGAGAAGGCAACCTGGGCAAGCCGTTTTGGGGTTACGGTCAAACTTGCGGCAATAATATGGCCGGAACCTTCTTTAAGGCTGGGGATCATTTTCTCCCATTCTTCGGCGATTGTTATTTTCAGTTTCACCCCAAGATAATCTGCAAAGGCCCCTGCAAGATCATATTCGAATCCCATGGGCTCCCCGCGATAAATGTAATAGCAGTGGGCATTGTTACGCGTAAGGAACATAACCTCACCGGCATCTAGAATGGACTCCAGGGGAGTTGGTAATTTTTGTACGGCCGGCTTGGATAAAAAGGGTACGGAAAAGGCAATCACCAGGGCAAACAGAAAAACCACAATGATGATCCGATTTGTCAGGAGGGCATTAATTTTATTGGCAAAGTTCAATTTAGAAAGCTCCTCCTCCGTACCTGCTGTGCGCAATCCATGCAAGTGCAGGGTTGCCCGGCATTTGACAGATATATCCTGTTCGACAAATATCTTGTTCGATTCTTATACTGCAGTCACAAAAAAAAAACAAATCCAAAGCATGGGAATGCGGAATTTCAACCCTATTGCGTTGATTTAAACGAAAGAGGTCCTCAGGAATGATGCATCAAGCGCCTGTAAAGGGTCTATTTTTCTTGAATAATAGAAGGCTGTTTGTTAGCTTGGAATGGATTTAGTATCGACAGTTTCATTAATGTACTGGATTTGGGCGTTTGCTCGATCACCTGAAGCTTTACAGGTAAGGACCCTATGGCTTTTAAAATCATCCGGAAAAAGACCCGTCAGATTCAAGTAGGGGATGTGAAGGTGGGCGGTGATGCGCAGATAACGGTCCAATCGATGACGAACACCTTTACCCAGGATGTCTCTGCCACTGTTTCACAGATCCAGCGCCTTGAACAAGCCGGATGTGAAATTGCAAGGGTGGCTGTTCCGGATGCAGAGGCTGCTGCTGCAATTGCTTTAATTAAAAAAAAGATTTCGATTCCCCTGATCGCCGACATCCATTTTGATCATCGTCTTGCCATTGAAGCTGCTCGGGCCGGTGCGGACGGGCTGAGAATAAATCCCGGGAATATTGGCAGTATTCAAAAGGTTAAAGCAGTCGTCAATATAGCGGATGAAAAAAAGATTCCCATCCGCATTGGTGTTAATGCGGGGTCACTTGAAAAAAGTATTCTTAAAAAGCACGGAAGTGCGACTGCGGATGCACTGGTTGAAAGCGCTCTGAGGAACATTGAAACGCTGGTATCGCTTGACTTCCATCAGATAAAGGTTTCAATAAAAGCATCAGATGTCCCAAGGACCGTCGAGGCATATCGGACCCTTTCATCAAAAACTGATTTTCCACTTCATGTGGGTGTGACCGAGGCAGGCGGTCTGTACCCTGGAATTGTTAAATCATCACTCGGCATCGGCATGCTGTTATCCGAAGGGATTGGAGATACCCTTCGTGTTTCCCTGACCCGTGATCCGGTGGAAGAGGTGCGTGTCGGATATGAAATTTTAAAGGCACTTGACATCCGCCGGCATGGCCCTGATATTATTTCCTGCCCCACCTGTGGACGATGCAACATTGACTTGTTCGGGATCGCCGAAAAGATTGAAGAAGCGCTTTTATTATATCCTTTGCCGATTAAAATCGCTATTATGGGGTGCGTCGTCAATGGCCCTGGTGAAGCAAAGGAAGCCGATATCGGTGTTGCGGGGGGTGACGGAACCGGCATTCTTTTTAAAAAAGGAAAGGTGATAAAAAAATTTCCTGAAGAAAAACTTGTGGAAGTACTGCTTAAGGAGACGGCAGCAATCGAAAAGGCAGAGGCATCTAAAGCCAGAAATGAGGAATGACATGGCAAAGAAAGGTAAAACTGCAATTGAGCCGACCCGGGATGAAGACTATCCGGAATGGTATCAGCAGGTTGTAAAAGCATCGGATATGGCTGAAAAATCGCCGGTAAGAGGGTGTATGGTGATCAAACCATGGGGATATGCCCTGTGGGAGAATATCAGGCACAACCTGGATGATATGTTTAAAAGCACCGGGGTTAAAAACGCTTATTTCCCCATTTTTATACCATTGGCATTTTTTGAAAAAGAAGCCGAGCATGTAGAAGGGTTTGCCAAGGAGTGTGCCGTCGTTACCCATCACAGGCTTGAACAGTCTCCTGAGGGCGGTCTTGTCCCTGCCGGAAAGCTTACGGAGCCGCTGATTATTCGCCCGACATCTGAAACCATCATAGGAGATTCATTTTCAAAATGGGTGTCAAGCTACCGGGATCTTCCAATTCTTATCAATCAGTGGGCCAACATTGTTCGCTGGGAGATGAGGACTCGAATTTTCCTGAGAACCAGTGAGTTCCTCTGGCAGGAGGGCCATACGGCGCATGCCGACAAAGAGGAGGCCGTTAGGCGCACCCGGATGATGCTTAATATCTATGCAAGATTTGCGGAAGATTATCTGGCAATTCCGGTCATGAAGGGGGAGAAGACATTCTCTGAAAGATTCCCCGGCGCGGTGAACACCTATTGTATTGAAGCCATGATGCAGGACCGGAAAGCGCTTCAGGCAGGCACTTCGCATTTTCTCGGGCAGAATTTTTCCAGGGCATCTGACATACGGTTCCAGTCAGCTGATGAAACGGAAGAGTTTGCGTGGACCACGTCATGGGGGGTATCAACCCGTTTGATCGGCGGTCTTATCATGTGTCATGGAGATGATGACGGTATTATCCTGCCCCCGAAAATTGCATCCTCTCAGATTGTTCTCATGCCGATTGTCAGGAAACAGTCCCAACGCCAGGAAGTCATGGAATATACTGAAAATCTGGCAAAGGCACTAAAGGAAAAAAGATATGGCGGCCGGAGGCTTTCTGTTGAGATAGATGATCGGGAGATCGGCGGCGCAAGAGGGTGGGAATGGATAAAGAAGGGGATTCCGCTGCGTGTGGAGATAGGCCCCCGCGATATCGCACAAAATTCTGTTTTTGTGGCACGCAGAGACCAAACCCCAAAAGAAAAAACATCCATCGGCAGGGAGCGCTTTATCATACAGATTGATCATATTCTGGATGAAATCCAGCATAATATGTTTAACAAAGCCCTTGCCTTCAGGAAAAAAAATACAGTTTCAATTAATCACCGGGAAGAATTTTATCAATTTTTTACACCAAAGGATCAGAAAAAGCCCGAGATTCACGGTGGATTTGCAATGTCTCACTGGTGCGGTGAAGAAGCATGTGAGACCAGAATCAAAGATGATCTCAAAGTGACCATACGCTGTATTCCTTTTGACAACGAAAGGGAGGATGGTGAATGTATTTGCTGTGGCAGGCCAAGCAGAGAGCGTGTGGTTTTTGCCAAGGCATATTAAGCCGGGTTTTTTGTTCTGAATCCTTCATCAGAATCACATGATTCGAATCAACGACATCCTCGATAAAATAGCTGGATATAATCCAGAGGCGGATCTTGATATTGTCGATCGGGCCTATATTTATTCGGCTCAGGTGCATGCAGGACAGGTGCGTCTTTCCGGGGAGCCTTACCTGTCTCATCCGCTGGAGGTGGCCGGTATCCTGTCGGATATGAAACTCGATTCCACCAGTGTTGCAGCAGGTCTTTTACATGATGTTGTGGAGGATACGCATGCGACTGTAGAAGAAATAAGTGATATCTTCGGCGAGGAAACATCGCATATCGTTTCCGGTGTCACCAAATTAAGCAAGCTGAATTTCGGCAGCTCCCAAGCCCATCAGGCGGAAAGCATTCGAAAGATGATTTTGGCCATGGCAGATGATATCCGGGTCATATTGATTAAGCTGGCGGACAGGCTCCATAACATGCGGACCCTGAAATATCACAGGGAGGAAGACAAGAGAATCGCCATTGCACAGGAAACCCTCGATATTTACGCGCCGATTTCAGCACGCCTTGGCATTTTCTGGATAAAGCAGGAGTTGGAAAGCAATGCATTTTCTTTTGTATTGCCCGAGGAATATGAAAAAATTAAAAGCCTGATAAATGTTGGAAGAGAAGAACGGACAGAATATATCGCCACCGTAAAATCCTATATTGAACATAAAATGAATGAGGCCAATCTTAAATGCGAAGTGCTTGGCAGATATAAACAATACTACAGCATTTATCAAAAAATGCTTCAGCAAAACCTCGATTTTGAAGAGGTTTATGATATTATCGCGTTCAGAATCAATCTTGATACAGTGCCTCAGTGCTATGAGGCCCTGGGTCTGTTGCATGCCTTATGGAAACCCATTGCTCAGAAATTCAAGGATTACATCGGTGTGCCAAAGCCCAATATGTACCAGTCACTTCATACAACCGTCATCGGGCCGTTTGGAGAGCGGATCGAAATACAGATTCGTACCTGGGAAATGGACGCAGTGGCCAAATCAGGCATTGCGGCCCACTGGAGCTATAAAGAAGGAAAAAGCATTGATGAGAATACCGGCCAGGCCTTTGCCTGGATTCAGAACCTGGTTGAAAACCAGGAGAATTTCAGGGACCCGAATGAGTTTCTGGAAAATGTTCGTATCGATCTTTTTCCTGATGAAGTTTACGTTTTTACCCCTCAAGGGGAGATAAAATCCCTGCCCAAAGGTGCCACGCCGGTGGATTTTGCTTACATGATTCATACCGAGGTGGGGAATCAGTGTACGGGCGCTAAAATAAACGGTCGTATGGTTCCGCTGCAATATCAACTGAAAACCGGTGATATTATTAATATTATCACATCCAGAGGGCATCATCCGAGCAAGGACTGGTTGAATTTTGTAAAAACCGTAAAGGCACGTTCCAGAATACGCCAGTGGATCAGGGTCCAGGAAAAAGGGCGGAGCCTGACCCTTGGGCGGGAGATGTGTGAAAAGGCCTTTCGCAAGTTCCGCTTGAATTTCAATACCCTGGTAAAATCAGAGGACATGGCCAGGGTGGTCAAGGCATTTGGCTTCAAGACAGTTGACGATCTTGTTGCAGAGGTCGGTTACGGGAAAATTACGCCCCTGCAGCTGGTGGGCAAAATAATTCCCAAATTCGGAGTCGAATCCCAAAAAGATGATGAATCCATTATTAACAAACTCATCGGCCGTGTCAGGAAGAAAAAAGTCAAAGACGGGGTGATTGTAAAGGGTATTGATGATATCCTGCTCAAATTCGGAAAATGTTGTCAGCCGGTTCCCGGTGATCCCATCACCGGCTATATCACCCAGGGGTATGGTGTAACTGTTCACAGAACAAATTGTATAAATGCATTGAAAATGAGTCCTGAACGGCAAATTGATGTGGCATGGGATGCGGACAGTACAGAAACGTTTCCGGTCAGGATTCTTATCCGCTCTCAGGACAGATTCGGATTGCTGGCCGATATTACGGCAAATATAAGTAAAAGCGGAGCAGACATACTGAGAGCTTACACTGAAACCCGCGAAGACAAAATGGTCGATACCTTTTTCACGATTGCTGTCAAAGGTACCGACCATTTAACCAAAGTGCTGAGCGCCATCAGGAAAGTCAAGTATGTATTGGGCGTTAAAAGACTGGACAGCAGTTAGGGCGCTTTGGTGACAAGTCCTGACTTGATGCAGCTGGTGCACACATCTATTCTTTTAACTCTGCCGTTGTATTGAGCACGCACACGTTGAAGGTTTGGATTAAACCGCCGTTTTGTCACATTATGGGCATGGCTGATATTGCTTCCAACCATTGGTTTTTTACCGCATATCTCGCATTTTTTTGACATTTTCCCTCTCCTGAAACATATCTTTTAAAACAGTTAACCATGCATAAATAGAATAAAAGTAGCGTTTTTACAACAAAATTATTCAGAAGTAAAGGTTTTTAATGAAATGATTTTTATTCGGCCTGCATCTCTTCTTCCTGCATCCTCTGAATTTTTTTTTCGCAGAGGCGAATATATTGGATGGCTGTCTGGTGAATCCCCACATCGGGATAATCTGAAATGAGGGTCCTAAACCGGTTCAAGGCTGCCCGATAGTCTTTTGTTTTATAATAATACCGTGCCACATATAATTCGTTTCCAGCAAGGCTTTTCTGGCATTGATTGATGTATTGCCCGGCCCGTGCTGCAGAGGCGCTTGATGGATAATTTTTTTTCAGCCGAATGAAGGCACCAAGCGCCTCCTGTGCCGACGTCTGGTCCCTGTCCACTGAATCGATTTGAACAAAATAGCACTGCCCGATCTGATACACGGCATAAGGCGTTTTCTCATTACGGGGATGCAGTGTTTCATATTCTTCATAGGCCAGAATAGCCTCGTCATATTCCTTCAGATAAAAGTAGGAATTTGCGATCATTATTTCGGAAAGAACGGCATGTTTGCTGAATGGATACCAGTCTTTCAGGCCTTCAAAGGACTCGATGGCCTGCCTGTAGCGCCTGTCGTTATAGTGATCCATCCCTTCGCTGGCAAGTTCTTCGGCACTTCTCTCCTTTTGCGCGCCAAACCAGGCACATCCTGAAAAAATCAGGAAAATAATAAGGGATAATGTAAAAATGGGTTTCATTAGGTTAAATTGTCAAGATAATGTTCAGCTGAGACAACAGCAATGGCGGCATCCCCGACGGCGGTGACGACCTGGCGCAAAGGGGTGTTCCTGACATCACCGGCGACAAACACGCCGGGTATTGAAGTGGCCATATGTAAATCTGCTGAAATGAATCCATATTCGTCAAGGATTGGGCTGTCACCCAAAAAGTCTGTATTGGGTTTGATACCCACCCATATGAAACACCCGTCCACCGGCAATTGGTGGGTTGTGTCGGTCTTGACATTTTTTAGCGTCACTTTTTCGACATGGGTCAATCCGTCTATTTCCGTCACCACGGAATCCCAGACAATTTCGACCTTATCATTTTCCAGTACCCGCTCCTGAAGGATTTTTGTAGCCCTCAACTCATCTCTGCGATGAATCAGAAATACTTTTTTAACGAATTTTGTCAGGTACAGGGCCTCCTGAACAGCAGTATCTCCGCCACCCACAGCGGCCACGATCCGGTCCTTGAAAAATGGTCCGTCGCAGGTGCCGCAAAAAGAAACCCCTTTCCCCGTATACTTTTCTTCACCCGGAATACCCAGTTTTCCCGGTGAGGCACCTGTGGCAATGATAATGGCACGCGTCGAAAGGAAACTGCCGTCAGCCAGCTCAATTTTTTTCACAGGCTGCGACAGATCGAGCGACATCACTTCCTCTGATTCGATTTTAAGGCCAAAGTGTTTGGCCTGATCGGTCATTCTCTGGACAAGCTCGATACCGGTAAGTCCCTCTGGAAATCCCGGGTAATTTTCGATCCAGTCAGTGACCAGAATCTGACCGCCGGGTGTAATCATCTCGAGCAGGAGGACGTTCATCCGTGCGCGTGAGGCGTAAAGACCGGCAGTCAGGCCCGCGGGCCCGCCACCGACGATCACAAGATCGTAGTCTGTATTCTCCATGGGATCTTCCTATAGAAGTTTATTAATCGTTTCTTCAAGTTTTGACTTGGCAACCATACCGATGATCTGCTCGGCCACTTTTCCCTCTTTAAAAAAGATTAATGTGGGGATCGATCTGATTTCAAACTTACCGGGGGTGACAGGATTGTCATCCACATTGCATTTCGTGAATTTGATTTTATCACTAAAAGAGCCGGCAAGTTCTTCCAGCAACGGCGCGATAGCCTTGCATGGCCCGCACCAGGGCGCCCAGAAATCAACCACAACCGGTTTGTCTGACTGCAGTACTTCGGTATCAAAACTGTTGTCATTAATTTCAAAAATTCCGGTAGCCATAATACATATCCTTTCGATTAAAGGTAGTTGCGAAGGTTTGCCTCAATCCGACAGGAGGAGGCATGTTTTAAAATACCCGCCCGCTTGTTGCTTAAAAAGTATCGGGAAAAAGGGGGTTTCAATCCACAGCAACCCCTTTTTTCAGAAATCCAGAACTATTAATAACTTGCAGAATATAATGACCGGAGGCGGTCTTGTCAACCTTCCAGTTTTAATCCGTCCATAGAAAATGAGAGCAGATCCCGTGTCATTCGATACCGGGTTCGGCTCGATCAACAAAGGGTTCTCGAACCAGGGGGCCATTTTCCCACAGGCCTTGTCTGAAAAAAAATCTTGCCTGCGGGGTTTTTTTTGCTATTAATACAGGATGAATATCCGTGATTATGCCAGCCATAGACGCATGACGATCAAAGCGTGCGGCCTGTGGGTTGCGCATGTATACACTAAATGAGGGCGTTTTTACCCGGGAGAGGTGTTGAAATGGACAAAACCATACGAATTGGTGCGCTGATATCTGGCGGGGGGTCGAATTTACAGGCCATTATCGATGGTTGTGAATCCGGAAAAATCAAAGGGGAAATGGGTTTCGTGGGCAGCGACAACCCTGACGCCCGGGGTCTTCAACGGGCTGAAAAACATGGAATTCCTTCATTTGTGGTGGATTATAAAACAATTATACAAGGGATAAAAAGAGAACCGGAAAAAGCCATTGTCCCCCGGGATTTTGACCTTGAGTGCATCAGGCAGAAACAGTCCTTTTTCACGGATGATGCAGATTCTGAAAAAGTTAAGACATTCCTTATCACCCGGGCTGTTGCCGAGGAATCGCTGTTTGAAAAAATGGACCCTTTCGGGGTTGACCTTTTGGTGCTGGCCGGGTTCATGCG
>JAUXCK010000012.1 GCA_030618925.1 Desulfobacteraceae bacterium | reverse complement strand
TCAAAATAACATTCTGTTTGGTTAAAACCATCCACGTCCAGTCCATCAACCACCTGAAGTGCCCTTTTTATTCACTCAAGTTTACAATGGGGGGGGTATAAACCCTGCTGACACACAATACTCTATAAGCTTGCAAACAAGTCCCTTATCCAGTTCCGGCCATTTGAATTCTTTTGCATCAAGAAAATGCGTTGTGATGCTATTGTCGTAAATCACCTTTGTTTTGGGCGTCAGGCTACCTGAAACATAAGGAATCAGTCTTTCAAGCGCATCTCCTTCCTGTTTATTTTGATGGATATCATTCAGCGCCTCAAAATACTTATCTGCGGGCAGCAAGCTGATATTGTATCCAAGTGAGCCAAACGCATCAGACAGAGCATGATAAGTCAAAAAATTAGGATTGTACAAATGCAGGCATCGGCCGGATGTTTCGGGAATCAGCATGAGTTCAACCATGGCTTTCCTGCATGAATCGATGGGAGTCATTTCTAAGATTCCATCGGATTCATCCGGAAGAACACCGGTTTCTGCAATCGACTTTAAAAGTCCATAAAAGGCATTGGTCTCAATGGCTTTCTGAAACTTACCGGTGGTTGTTTCTCCGACAAGTATTCCTACCCTGTGAATAGTTGCATTAAAACCGTCTTCCATTACATCCCGTACAATCGCCTCAGCTTCAAACTTGGTTCTTGTATACACACTGTCAAACGCCTGGTTTCTGTTATAATCTTCTTCCTTGAATACTATCCTGGACATGCCGGGGACATTGTTGCCGGCAATGCCCAATGTAGATATATGGTGAAACCGCCTGCAATTTCCCGAACATCCAAATTCAACCAGCCTTTTTGTGCCAAGCACATTGATATTTTTAAATTGATCGTACGCACCATAGTATCTGACATCTGCCGCAGAATGAACGATAGTATCCACTTCGATCTGAAGCCGCTCACCCATCTTTCCATTAAGATTAAACCCATCCCTGGCAATATCTGCTAGAACCGGTGTTATGCGTGAGTTGTCAATGCTATCGGCACCAAAATAAAAATCAATTGTTGATTTCAGACGCTCCCTGACATGCGCGTTATCATCTCCACGGATAAAACAGTAAATGTGAGCGTCGGTCTTCCTTAACAGTTCAAACAGAAGGTGTGCGCCAAGATAGCCCGTCACCCCAGTCAGCAGTATTGCTTTAGGGTCCTCCTTCTGATCCGATATCGGGATATCCACGGCTATCTCTATCCGGGCCTCAGCTTTAAGATCAGGTTCTGAAAAGGATGCGCTGGCCGCTTCCATATTTTCCAGGACTCTTTGGGCAAGCTCAGCAACCGTTTGAAAATCAAAAAACTCCTGCACCGAAATAGGATATGCCAGCTTTAAATTTGCAAGTGCTTTCATGACCAGCAGGGAATGTCCGCCAAGGTCGAAAAAATTATTGTGAATCCCGACCTTTTCAATTCCCAGGGCATCCTCCCACGATCTGGCCAGAGTCGCCTCCAATTCATTTCTGGGTGCAACATACTCGGTATCGGATGTTGAATGCAGGTGATCAGGGTCAGGCAGCGCTTTTCTATCCACCTTTCCATTTGGGGTTAAGGGCAGGCTTTCCATAAGAACATATCGAGACGGTATCATGTAATCTGGAATTTTATCCTTTAGGAACACCCTGAAATCAGATGGAGAAATTGTTTCATCTGAGACATAATATGCTGCAAGATACTTGTCCCCGTCCTTATCACTCTTGTCCATTACAATAATATCATCGATCAAGTCAAAGCGGGCAAGGTGCACTTCAATTTCTCCCAGTTCGATACGATTTCCCCTGATCTTGACCTGATGATCCATTCTTCCCATGCACTCAAGGTTTCCATCCGGCAGCCATCTCGCAACATCGCCTGTTTTATACATTTTCTGACCAGGAACAAACGGATTGTCCACAAACTTTTCAGCGGTAAGCCCGGGCCTTTTGAGATACCCTCTTGCCAATCCGTCGCCCCCGATACATAATTCGCCAGATACCCCCATCGGTTGAAGCCTGTTGTGGTGATCGATAACATATACCTGTGTATTTGCAATGGGTGTCCCGATATCTATTTCTTGTAAATCTGTTAAGTCCTTCACAGTAGACCAGACGGTGGTTTCTGTGGGACCGTATACATTGTAAATCTTTCCTGAAAATACTTTTTTTATGCTTTTAAACAGATTATCGGGAAATGGTTCACCGCCGACCATCAGATCGGTCAGGCCCTTCATGCTATCGACAAACTCCTGACTGCTCATCAGCAGCTTGAGCCTTGACGGAGTGGACTGAAGCATATCAACATTATTTGTAAGGATCACATCTTTTAACAATAGAGGATTATTTTGTTCCCTTTCGTCCGCAATAACGATTTTTAACCCTTTTGCAAAGGCCAAATGGGTTTCCAACACAAATATATCAAATGAAATCGTTGTTAACGCGATAATGGTTTTTTCCGGAGAAAAATCAACTATTGATGCCATCCCCTTGATAAAGTTCCCAACATTTCTGTGCTCAATCATGACGCCTTTTGGCTTTCCGGTTGATCCGGATGTATATATCACATATGCCAGATCGCTCGAACTGCATCTAATATCCAAATTACCGCTGTCGCCTTGATACAGGTTGTCATCAAAGATGTCTATCATCACGCCGTTAAAACTGATCCGTTGAAATTTATCCAGAACCGATTCCCGGGTCAAAAGAATACAGGATTCACTGTTTTCGAGCATATATTTGATTCTCTCTTCCGGGTATTCCGGATCAAGCGGCAGATAAGCGCCACCGGCTTTTAATATACCCAAAAGGCCCACCATCATTTCCAGTGAACGGTCCACAAGGATGCCTACGATACTGTTTCTTTTTACTCCCTTTGTCCTCAATATCCGCGCCAGTTGATTTGCCTTTTCATTTAACTGCCTGTACGTTAATTTTGTATCCCTAAATACCAATGCAGTGCTATCCGGCTTCTTTTCTACCTGTTCTTCAAACAACTGAAATGCACATTTCTGTTTGTCATATTCGACCTCTGTACGATTAACCCCATGCACCAGAAGTTCGCGCTCCTGACTTCCGACAATATCTATTGAAGTCAGTTGTGCTTCGGGTGAGTTAATGATGTGTTCTAGTATGACAGGCATATGACCCATCATTTTCGCTATGGTATCCGGCCTAAAAAGGTCAACCGCATAATGCAGTGTCAGTTCTATCCGGGGCCCGGGTATAGCGAATAATGTGAGATCAAAATTGGTCATCTCTTCAATAGAGGAGTCCATAATTTGAATGTCTTTATCAAGCTTCATATTTGAATAATCAGTGGGAAAATTCTCGAAGATGACAAGACTGTTAAAAAGGGGCGCCGTTCCCGAGACACCGCTCATTGCCTTAACTTCCGGGAGGAAAGAATATCCATACTCCTGAATTTTCAGGGACTGGGACTGTATCTTTTCCAGCAATTGATTAAAAGTGACATCTCCCTTAAAGTTTACCCGAACCGGGAGACTGTTGATAAACAACCCTATCATCTGATCAGAATCCGGAATATCAGCAGGCCTGCCGGATATGGTGACCCCAAACACCACATCTTTCTGCAGGCTGTATCTGTTTAACAGAAATGCCCATGCGCCTTGAATTAAAGTGCTCAGGGTGATGCGCATCCTTCGGGCAGTATTTGTAAGAGCTGTGCTCATTTCTCTTGAGAGCAGTGTGGTGTGTTTTTCAATCCCGAAACCTGAACGGTTCCGGGGCCTGTAATCAGTTGGCATGAGCGTTGGTGAATCAAAATCATGAAGTGTCTCTTTCCAGTACTTCGTTGCCATCTCCGTTTCCCGATTTTTCAGCCAGCTGATATATTTCCGATAATGGGGGCGTTTAATCGTCGGTAAAGACTTTCCTCTTGCAATCGCAGTGTAAGCTGTAAAAAGATCATTCAAAACAAGGGCCTGACACCATCCGTCTATCAAAATATGGTGGTAGCACCAGACAATAAAAAATCTGTTTCCACCTAAAACCAGAATATTGAGCCGCATCAGCGGGCCCGAGGTGAAATCAAATCCTTTCTTCTGATCCTGTTCAAGGAACCCGGCAACCTTATTGTCCTGGTCACTGCTGTCATATGAAGAAAAATCGTGAATAAAAAACCCGAGGTTCTGATCCTTTTTCACGATCTGTATGGGTTCATCCATGCCTTCCCATTTAAATATGGTTCTAAGCAGGGGATGACTTATTCCAAGATATGCCCATGCCTTCTTAAGGGCATCAAAATTCAGATCCCCATTGATTGTTAATGTGCTTCTTTCAGAATATATAGGGGAATCCGGGTCATAGAGAGCGTGAAACAGCATTCCACTTTGCATTGGCGATAAAGGATAAATGTCTTCAATTCCTTTATTGGCCGTTGAA
The DNA here is from genome assembly GCA_030618925.1 of Desulfobacteraceae bacterium. Classification (GTDB taxonomy): domain Bacteria; phylum Desulfobacterota; class Desulfobacteria; order Desulfobacterales; family SURF-7; genus JAUXCK01. Next base: position 11,839 of record JAUXCK010000012.1, on the reverse strand, counting down.
ATCACATCCAGTTGCTCCTGAGAAATTTTGGCCAGACTGAAATCCGAAGGGGTGTAGTGTACACTTTCTGCCTCCATGCAGTGCCTGATGACACTTTCAATCTCTATCTTTATATGACGGGAAAGCCGTTCCATGGTGCTATCGAGATACCTGTTTCTGCTGAACCCGACATGGATTAAAAGTTTTGAATTCTCAATCCTGCAACTTATATCGATAAGATGAGTCCGACAGTTCACGGGGTCCCCGGCCAATGCCCTGATGGTATCAACAGGTTCATAAGATCCTTTTAGCCCGATATTATCCACCTGGCCCAAATAATTAAATACGATCTGTGGCTTTCTGTCCGGTACGCGGCTCTCACGACCCATGTACTTTAGCATCCCATAGTTAAAGCCTTTGTGTGGAACAGCTCTGAGTCTTTCCTTTACATACTTAATCCAGCTTCCCGAATCATCAAGGCTGTCCGTGTTAAAAACAACTGGAAAAATTGTGGTAAACCATCCCACGGTCCTGGAAATATCAATATCTTCAAACAGATCCTCCCTTCCGTGCCGTTCGAGATCGATCATCACATGATCATGACCTGTCCAGTCCATTAGTGTCTTTAGGATGGCAGTCATCAAAAGATCATTCAAATCAGTATTAAACGCTGTATTTGCATCTTTCAGTAAATATTCTGTAGAAGTCTCATCAAGAGCAACCTTGATGGCAGTTGATGATGCGATGTCATTTTTCCCCTTGTCATGGTCAACAGGAAGATCCTGAATCATGACATCAAACTCCTCTTCCCAATATCCTATCTCCTTTTCCATGTCGGGAAATCCAGCAACCTCTGTCAGGCGGGCTGCCCAGGTCTTATAGGGGCTTGTCTTTGCCGGAAAATTTATCTTCCCGCCATTTAAAATCGTTGAATATCCTGCAAACAGATCCTCAAACAATATCCGCCATGAAACCCCATCTACCACAAGATGATGGGCAGTAAATACCAAATAGCATTCGTCATCCTTTTGAAAAAGGCCCACCCCAAAAACAGGACCTGATTCAATATTTAAAGCGCTAAGCAGACTGTAAACCGCTTGTTCCAGCGCGCCATTGTCCTTCACGTCCATTGTCCTGAAAAAAATCTTTTCACCAAGCGGCGACCCTTCAGAAACCCCATCAGGGAAACGCATCCGTAATGCATCGTGATGATTGATCAGCGCCTGCAGGCTCTTTTGAAGGGCGACCTTGTCTATCTGCACATTGGACCTGAACATAAGAGACTGATTAAAAAAATGATTGTTCTCAAATTGTTGATCGAAAAACCACCTCTGAATCGGTGTTAGAGGGGCAGTACCAGATACAGGCCCTTGTTCGGCTATTATCTCTGTGGTGTCTGCGACCACTAAAGCCAAATCAAAAATCGTCTGGTGCTCAAATATGTGCCTGGGTCTGATATCATAGCCGGCTTTTTTAAGCTTTCCAACCACCTGCAAACTGATAATGGAATCACCGCCAAGGTCAAAAAAATTGTCATTTATGCCAACCTTGTCAATTCCCAGCACCTTTTGCCAAACATCTGCAATGCTCTCCTGTAGTTCATTTTGAGGCGCAAGATATTCTGTACCCACCTTTGGCCGCAGAGTGTCAGGCTTGGGAAGCGCGTTCCTGTCCACCTTGCCGTTGGGTGTAAGCGGCAGCTGATCCAATAAAATAAACCGGGACGGCACCATATAATCAGGAAGTTCATCCTTTATATGTTCCCTTAAATCTGTAGTCGAAATCTCCTCTTTAGACACGTAATAGGCGAGCAGATATTTATTTCCCTCTTCATCCTCGTTGTCAACCACTGCCACATCGCTGATAAGTTCATGTCTGGAAAGACGCGCTTCTATTTCTCCCATTTCTATCCGGTTTCCCCTGATTTTAACCTGGTAATCCACCCTTCCGTGAAACGCAATATTTCCATCAGGCAACCAACTGCCAATGTCACCGGTTTTGTATAAAAAAGGATACTCATCAGGGCAAAACAAGTTTTGAATAAATCGCTCTTCAGTTTTTTCAGGCGCTTCCCAGTATCCCCTCGCAAGGTCAGCACCCGAAAGATAGATTTCTCCTTTTATGCCAACAGGAACAGGGTTAAGAAATTTGTTAAGTATATATACCCTGGTATTGGCAATGGGTTCCCCGATCAAGGGCTGTCTGACAATATCTTTTGGAATCCTGAAGTTTGTTGAATAGGTCGTATCCTCAGTAGGGCCATATAGATTTCGTATGATGTCAACATCAATCCTTTCATATGCTTCCTGGACAAGACCGAGCTTTAGAGGCTCCCCTGCAAGATTTATCGCCTTAATACTGTGTCGCGACCGCATAGAGGCCAGCAGATGCTTCAATGCAGAGCGTACTGTATTGATCATGGTTCCCGAGTTTTCCTGGAGAAACTCATCAAGATCCAGAGATGACCGAAGAATAATGACCTGAGCCCCTGTTATCAGCGGAAGGAAGAACTCGAATACAGACAGATCAAAACACATGGATGTTGATGCAATCATCTTTTCATATTCATCATACGCGAACTCATCAAGGGCCCAAAAAAGGAAAGCGGTCACATTTCTGTGCTCTATCATCACACCTTTTGGAAGACCGGTGGATCCTGAAGTATATATCAAATGAGAAAGATTCGCAGGCATGGCACAAGGCATTGGATTATCTTTGCTCTCAAGGCTGATTTCTCTCTCGTCCTTATCCAGGACAACGACATTTTCCGGCAGTTGAGACAATCCCCCTAAAAGGGCGCTTTGCGTCACAAGAACAGGACTTCTGGAATCTTTCAGCATATATTCCAGACGGGCTTTGGGATATTCAGGATCCATCGGTATATAGGCACCGCCTGCCTTCTGAATTCCCAAAATTCCAACGAGCATTTCAAATGACCTCTCCACCAGAAGGCCGACCTTTGCATCCGGCGCAACACCATTTTTTCTCAAATAATGTGCAAGCTGATTTACCCTTTCGTTGAGTTCCCGGTAGGTCATGCATTTGTCTTCAAAGGTGAGTGCAATATTATCCGGAGTCCTGGCGGCCTGCTCTTCAAAAATCTGATAAGGGCATTTATCCCCGGGGAAAGGCGCACCTGTATCATTAAACCCAACAAGTATCTCCCGCCGTTCCGCTTTCGTAAGAATATCCAGATCCGATACTTTTATGGTTTGATCATTTACAATGGCCTTAAGCGCCTGATCCATATGTCCCAAGACTTTTTGAATGGTCCCCCGATCAAAGAGGGCCTTGTAGTAGTGCAAATCAATATTCATATTCGTTCCGGGCGAAACAATCAGGGTCAGCGGAAAATTTGTCATCTCAACGGTTTTAATATTTGAAATGCCGAAATCAGAGTCCTCTCCGATTGAAAAAGATTCCACAGGATAATTCTCAAAAACAACGATACTGTCAAAAAGATTTTGGGACTTTGGAATCGCACTGCAGGCCTTCACGTCTGACAATAATGAATATTCATAATCCCTGATCGCAAGGGTAAATTTCTGGACAGACTGAAGCAGCTCTGAAATAGTCATGTCTTTGGTAAATCTTACCCTTACCGGCAATGTATTGATGAAAAGCCCGACCATGTCTTCAACGCCTTTAAGCCCGGGTGGCCTGCCTGATACCGTAGATCCTGATACCACATCCTCCTGGTTGCCGTAACAGGACAGCAGGATGGACCAAACAGACTGTACCAGGCTGCTAAGGGTAATGCGTTCTTTTCGGGTTAGGGTCTGCAGTCGCGCCGTCATCTCTTCCGACAGAGAAAGCCTTTCCATTCCAATAGCAGTCGTGTCTGATTGTCCGGGCATCCGGTCAAAGGGAAGAAGGGTCGGTGCTTCAAGATCCCAAAGATGTTTTTTCCAGAACTTCGTCGAAGCTTCCTGATCCTGTTTCAAGGTCCAGCCGATATAATCTTTATAAGGCCGTCTAATGGGTCTGGGTAGAGATGCCCCCTTAATGCACGCCATGTAGCTCTCATAAAGGTCCTTCAAAACCATGGGCATGCACCACCCATCGAGAAAAATATGATGATAGCTCCAGATGAAGTGGTGCTTGTTCTCATTGAGCCTGAAAAGATTCAGCCGGATAAGCGGGCCTTCTTCCATGTCAAAAGGTGTTGCTTTGTCTTTGTCAAGAAACCTCCGGATGGTTTCTTCCTGCTTGTCCTTTGCCAGTTTTTCAATATTAATGAGTTCAAGATCGACAGGAAAGTGCTTCAAAACGACCTGCAGGGGGGCTTTAACTTTGGTCCATTTAAAAACAGTTCTAAAAGCAGGGGTTATGAATATCAGATGCTCCCAGGCCTTTTTAAATGCATTGACATCCAAAGGTCCCTTAATCGTAAAAGCAAGCTGTTCAAAATAGACAGGCGTTTTTTCATCATAGATCGTATGAAAAAGCATGCCTTTCTGGGTGGGTGATAATGGATATATATCCTGTGTATTTTCCTTGGTGACAAAAGACATTGCCAACCCTCCATAGGCGCTAGTCGTATATATTATCCAGCTCTTCCTGATCGAGATCAGCAAGGCTGAAATCAGATGGTGTGATGTCAAAACTTTCGGGATCAAGGCAGTGAGCGATTACAAACAACAACTCCTGCTTCACCCTTCCGGCCAGGGTTTCTATACTCTCTTTTTGAAATTTATTCCTGCTGAATCCCACATCGATAAAAAGTCTTGCGTCTTCGATCTTGCAATTGATATCGATCAAATGCGTCCGGGGGTTTCCCGAATCTGATGCACTGGCCCTCGTTGCATCTGTTAAGTTCCTGACACCTTCAGCTTCAACATTGCTCATCTGTCCGAGGTAATTAAATAAAATATCAGGTCTCATCTTTGAAAGAGAAGTGCCTTCTTTCAAATATTTGATGACACCATAGTTAAACCCTTTGTCGGGTATAGATCGGAGTGTCTCCTTTACATACTTTATCTGGGCCGCAATGTCCGCTTCCTTGCCCGGATTCAATTTTACCGGAAAAATGGATGTAAACCACCCTACGGTCCTGGAAATATCGGCCCCCTTGATCACATCCTCCCGTCCATGCCCCTCAAGATCAAATACAATATCATCATGGTCTGTCCAGAATGTCAGCGCCCGCATCAAAGCTGTAAGAAGTAGATCGTTCACCTCTGTGTTATAAGCCTTTTGTGCCTCCGTCAGCAGATTCAGTGTCTCATCTTTATCAATTTCCACTCTGAGAAAATCAGAAGAGGCAATATCATTATCGCCAAAGTCATGATCACCAGAAAGCGCAGGGATACGGGTTGGAAACTGCTCGTTCCAGTAGGAGATCTCCTTCAAAAAATCGTGGTCTGCGGCATACGCTGACACCAGTATGGCCCAGTCCTTGAAAGACGTGGTCTTTTTAGGCAATACCACCGCTTCCCCGCTCAGTACCGTTCCGTAGGCTGAAATAAGGTCATCCAGCAGAATCCGCCATGACACACCATCCACAACCAGATGATGCCCCACAAGCAGAAGATAATCGATGTCATCTTTTCTGAAAAGGCCGGCACCAAATACAATTCCCTTTGCAATATCCAGCGATGATTGCAAATTGGATATCTCTCGATCCAATTCCGTCTTGCCGGAAACATCCTTTTTTACAAACAAGAAAGGCTCATCCGGTGGCATGCACTCAAAATTCTCTTCTGAAAACCGCGCTCGAAGGACATCATGGTGGCGGATAAGCGCTTGCAAACTAATTTTCATTGCGGACACATCCACTCCATCACTGAATTCAAACAACAAGGATTGATTGAACTGATCCGGATTGGCAAGCGCCAGGTCAAAAAACCACTTTTGTATCTGGGTAAGCGGTGCCTTCCCGGCTACCGGGCCTTGTTCCGCCTCAATCCCTGTTTCTTTTTCAGCAATAGGGACAAGTTCGGCAATTGTCTGATGTTCAAATATATCTTTGGGGTTTATTTCATATCCCCTGGCTTTGAGTTTTCCCACCACCTGAAGGCTGATGATGGAATCCCCACCCAGGTCGAAAAAATTGTCATGTATGCCTATCCGTGTAAGGCCCAGTACCGCCATCCAGACATCAGCAAATATCTGCTCAACCTCTTTTTCCGGTGCGACATACTCTGTTTCCATATCAGGACGATTCGTATCTGCGTCGGGCAGGGCATCCCTGTCAACCTTGCCATTGGGAGTAAGGGGCAGCGCATCCAGTTGCGTGAACCTCGCAGGGATCATGTATTCAGGCAACTTCACCTTTAAAAATGTCTTTAAATCGATGACGGATATCTTTTTTTCTGAGGTAAAATATCCCGCCAGATGCTTTCTGCCTGACATGTCATCCCTGTCAACAATAATACACTCATTTATCCCCTCATACCTGGATAAAACGGCTTCTATCTCTCCGAGTTCTATACGGTGCCCCCTGATTTTCACCTGGTGGTCAATCCTGCCCATATATTCAACATTGCCGTCAGGAAGCCATCTGGCAAGGTCTCCGGTTCGGTATATCCGGTCCCCTTCAACAAATGGATTGGGAAAAAAACTTTTTGCTGTGACCTCATCCTTATTTAGATATCCTCTGGCCACCCCTGGACTGCTGACACATATTTCACCGGCCTGCCCCAGGGGAACCAGGTTCAAATGCCTGTCAAGAATATAAATCCTTGTGTTTGCAATCGGTTTTCCAATAAGAACACTGGCGCAGCCGGGCTCGAGTTCGATAAACCGGTATACAATACATCCGACAACGGTCTCTGCAGGACCGTACTCATTGTAAATAATAAGTCCTGGATATTTTTTCTGCATTGACATGGCAACCTTTACAGACAATGCTTCCCCACCTAAAATAAACCGGTTCAGCTTCTCATGTTTTTCAACATCACCGTCGGTAAGACGATCGGCAATCTCCAGATGCGCAGGCGTCAATTTTGCGATATCACATGCCCCGTCTGATATCACATGCGCCACCAGTGCGGCAGGATCAAGATGGGTCGGCTGAACCGCTATGCTCTCACCGGATGCAAGCGGCACAAATATACTGGTCACAGTCAGATCAAACGACATGGATGTATAAAGAGGGAAGGACCCATGCCCTTTTGCATCATAGTATTCCACAGCCCATGTGATATAGTTGACGAGTCCGCGGTGCTCGATCTCAATTCCCTTGGGTCGGCCTGTTGAACCGGAAGTATACACCAGATAAACAAGATCTCTGCTTGTATTTATCTTTTCAGGCCGGGTATCAGGCACCCTTTCGATCTCCTCCCTGTCCCTGTCCAGGCAAATCACTTCTCCTTTATAAGGGGGCAGCATATCCAGAATAACAGACTGGGAAAGAACCATGTCTGCGCCACAATCTTCCAACATGTATCCAAGCCTGGCCTTCGGGTACTCTGTATCAAGGGGCACATAGGCCCCACCAGCCTTGATGATGCCCAAAACACCGATAACCAGGTCTATCGAACGCTCCATGAATACGCCTACCGGCATATCCGGCCCGACGCCGCGGGCTCTTAAAAAATTTGCGAGTTGATTCACCCGGGTCTCCATCTCGGCATAGGTAATTCGGTCTTTACCCAAAGTTATGGCAACCCGCTCAGGAGACGTGTCAACCTGTTCTTCGATCAGTTCCTGTATACACTTTTTGTCAGGGAAAGGTGTCTCTTCAGAGTTAAACCCCTCAAGAAGGATTTTTTTCTCCTCCTGGCCAATGATGTCTATGCCGGATACAAGACAGGCGCTGTCTGTAACCAACGATTCAAGTATCGTCTTAAAATGATTTAATATTCGGGAAATGGTCTTTTCCTTGAAACGGCTTCCGGCGTACGAGAGGGATGTACTGATCTGATCTCCCGGTGCAATGACCAGACAAAGATCAAAATTTGTAAATTCCACAGCATCGATGTCAGAGATACTCAGATTCTCATCTGAGGACAGCAGCAGCATATCAATAGGAAAATTTTCAAATACAACAATACTGTCAAAAAGATTTTCTGACTTGGAGACCGCGCTGCATGATTTTACCTCAGGCAGCATGGCATACTCATACTCCCTCATTTCAATGGAGAGTGCCTGCAGAGAATTGAGCAGCTCGGCCACGGTCATTTCCCGGGAAAATTTGATTCTCACAGGCAATGTGTTGATGAAAAGGCCCACCATATCCTCAGACCCTTTCAGATCTGCAGGTCTTCCGGACAGTGTCGCTCCGAAAACGATATCATCTGTATTGCTGTACCGGCCGAGGAGAATTGCCCAGGCAGCCTGAAAAAGAGTACTGAGGGTAATTCTTTGATGTCGTGCAAATATCTCGAATTTTTTTGATGTATCCGCTGAAAACCCGAGTGTTATTTTTTTTATATCAAGATCTTCACCCGGCTCTTTCCGATCCCAGGGCAGTGGTGTCGGAGAATCAAAATCGCTCAGAAGAGCGCTCCAAAATCGATTTGCCTTCTCCTTGTCCTGCCGGGTGAGCCAGGAGATATAATTCTTATACGGAGGCCGGTACAGCTCCGGCAGGGGCTGTCCATTTTTGAGTGCTGTATAAGTGGCATAAAAATCTGTCATGATAAGGGAGAGGCACCATCCGTCAAACAAGATATGGTGGTAACTCCATACAAAATAGTTCTCCCCGGGGGCCAGTTGAAGGAGGGTAAGCCTCATGAGGGGCCCTTTGGCCAGATCAAAAGAATCACGCCTGTCTGAAAAAAGGAATTTGGCTATCGCCTCCTTCCGGGCTTTTTTGTCAAGGTCCTTGAAATCAATAACGGTCAAGCTTATAGGGCGTCTTTTTAAAACGATCTGAACCAGCTGGTTTGCGTCCTTCCAGTTGAATATGGTTCTGAAAACCGGATACAGATCGACAAGATGATTCCATGCATCTTCAAAAAATCCGTGATCAAGATCACCTTTTATGACGCAACAAAACTGTTCAAAATAGGGTGACGCCTCAGGATCATACAGGGTATGAAAAAGCATGCCCTGCTGCATGGGTGACATTGGATAAATATCACCAATATTTTTTTTGGTCAGATAAAGCTTTGACTCACCCTTATCCATGAATGGCTCCTTATTCAAAATCCAAAAGCTTATCCAAAACGTCCTGATCAAGATCCACCAGATCAAAATCAGATGGCGTACAATCAAAACTTTTGGGATCAAGGCAGTGGTCGATCACACATAGCAGTTCCTCTTTAAACTTTTTCGCAATGGCTCTGATGGTTTGTGTTTTATGCTTGTTTCGGCTGTAAACAATATCTACAGTCAGTCTCGAGGCTTCCACCATGCAGACGATATCCACAAAATTTGCTCTAGTGTTCAGGTCATCCATCGTGATGGTCAAATCCGGACGTATCATTTTAAATGACCCGTCCGCACCGGGCAAATCAGTCTGTCCAAGATAGTTAAAACTGATTCCTGTGTTTATGGGCAGTGGTTGACGATGCATATATTTCAGGAGCCCATAGTTAAACCCCTTGAGAGGAATTTTCCGAAGCCTTTCCTTCACATACTTTATCCTTTCCGCAATATCGTCCTTGCTGTCGGGTGCAAGCATCACTGGATAGACCGACGTAAACCATCCCACGGTTCTTGAGATATCCACCTCTTCGAAGATATCCTCCCTTCCGTGTCCTTCAAGATCAAAAACCACAGACTCCTTTTGGCTCCATTGGGTCAGCGTGTTCAACAGAGCCGTAAGAAGGATATCATTCACGTCAGTATTGTAGGCCTTGTGAACATCCTTTAAAAGATGCCCGGTCTGTTCTTCGTCAAGTGAAATCCTGATCACATCTGCTGAAGCCATGGTGTTTCCACCCTGATCATAATCAGTAGCGGGTATGGCAATTTCTGCAGGGAATTCATTTTTCCAGAAGGCAATCTCTTCTTTGACCTCCGGCTGTTCAGCATACGCTTCAAGGCAGGTTGCCCAATATTTGTAAGAAGTGGTTTTCTCGGGCAAAACAATAGCCTGACCGTTCAAGACCGCACCATAGCCCATGAACAGGTCCTCAAGCAGAATCCGCCATGACACGCCGTCTAACACCAGATGGTGCCCTGAAAATACCAGATAATCACATTCATCCGCATGGAAAAGGCCCGCACCGAATACCGGTCCTTTGTTAATATTAAACAACGTCTGCAGATCCCTGACCTCATCCGGCAACTGGTTATCAGCCGAAAGGTCTTTTACGATGAGAAGCGCCTTCTCGCCAAGTGGCTTATGCGTCTGCACCTCCTCCCCAAACCGGGATCTGAGCACATCGTGGTGATCAAGCAGTGCCTGCAGGCTGTTTCGCAACGCATTTTCGTCTATCCTCACAAGGGACTTGAACATTAAAGACTGGTTGAAATGATTTTCATTGGCAAGTCCCATACTGAAAAAATATCTCTGGATCGGTGTCAGTGGTGCATCTCCGGTAACAGTCCCCTGCTCGGCTTCTATTCTTCTATCTGTTTCAACCACATGAACAATATCAGCGATGGTCTGATGCTCAAACATATCCCTCGGGCGTATCACATAGCCTTTCTTTTTGAGCCTGCTGACAACCTGAAGGCTGATAATAGAATCACCCCCAAGATCAAAAAAGTTGTCGAAAACCCCTACCTTGTCCAACCCGAGTACTTCCATCCAGACCCGGGTGATGACCTCTTCGAGATCATCCCGCGGTGCGACATACGCACTTGCCAACTCTGGTCGGATACCATCCATGTCCGGGAGGGCACGTCTGTCCACCTTCCCGCTTGTATTCAAGGGCAGTGCATCAAGCTGCATATACCGTGACGGAATCATGTATTCAGGAAGGAAGCGTCCCAGAAAACTTCTGAGTTCATTTACGGGAATCTCCTCACCGGAAACATAGTAGGCCAAAAGATAGCTGGCACCGGCGTCATCCTTTCTATCAACGACAACACAATCCGAAACCTCCTGATGATTGGAGAGTTCAGACTCTATCTCACCAAGCTCAATCCGGAACCCCCGGATCTTTACCTGGGAATCAATCCTTCCAAAAAATTCAATATTACCATCAGGCAGCCACCTCCCCAAATCGCCTGTTCTGTATATTCTTCCCCCCTCTATAAACGGGTCAGGAATAAAATTTTCCTTTGTCCGCTCGGGATTGTTTAAATATTCTTTGGCCAACCCGTCACCGCCGATATACATCTCACCCGATACACCCACCGGAAGGGGTTTCATATACTTGTCCAGAATATAAATCTGCGTATTTGCCAGGGGGGAACCTATGGGCGCATACGACCTGCCTCTCAGAGAATCAGGATCTGCCAGAAATGACGTAGAATCAACGCTGCTTTCAGTCACCCCGTATACATTTGTCCATCTGACTGATTTTCCGCAGGCCCCTTCAGCAAACCTTTCGATCAGGCTTGCCGGCAAGGCTTCACCGCCGATGACCACATGTTTCAGCGCAAGTGAAGGGGTCTCAGCAATGTCATTTTCGACCATCAACTCCCACAGGGAGGGTGTGCCATCAATCACCTGGATTTTGTGGTTCAGAAGATATGGAATCAATGCGTCCAACTCTTTTTTCATATCACCCGGAATAGGATAAAGAGTGTGCCCCAGGAGCAGGCTCGCAAAAATCTGCTGAACTGAAGCGTCAAAAGAATATGAAGCAACCAGTGCCACATTCAGAGGGCCCTCATAGAATGAATATACCTCTTTTTCAAGGGCATAAACAAGGTTCACCACTCCCCTTTGAGGGATCACCGTTCCCTTTGGCTTCCCTGTTGACCCGGATGTATATATGATATAGGCTGGATCATCAGCCGTGACGCCATGCTCCGGGTTCTCAGAACTGCAGGTGTCAATCTTTTCATGATCTCT
>JAUXCK010000189.1 GCA_030618925.1 Desulfobacteraceae bacterium | reverse complement strand
CTGGGTTTCTTCTAATTTTTTTTCGGCTGCAATTTTCTGCCGAAGATCCGTATAGATTCCCATTGTGGCCACTTCTACATTATCTTCATATATGATTGCAGCGGCGATTTCACCTGGAATTTTTTCTCCTTTTGAATTGAGGATATCGACCTTTATGTTGGTTAGCTTCCCCTTTCCGCCGTACTCGTCACTCCTGAGTTTTTTCATGAGCGCCTTTGCAACGCCCGGGGGGTAGAAGTCTTCAACGGTGTTTGTGTGGATTAATTTCTCAAATGAATACCCAAAAAGATCCTCTGCAGCCTTATTCATCAGCAGGACGCCGCCCTTCATGTTCGCCGCCACAATACCGCTGGCTGAACTTTGTACCACCTTCTCCATGATGTTCTTGTCCCCTTCTCGCTCTTTTTCCAGGATCTTTACCTGCGTCACATCGCGAATACTTTCCCTGACATATTTGACTTCTCCTTTTTCATCTAGAATTGGAGAAAAGACACGGTCTTCCCATCTTTCTATTCCGTCCTCGTCTAATTTCTTGACCTGCATTGAGGCCCCTGTTTTTTTTGAAAATACTGTTTTAAAGGGGCATTTTTTATCTGAACAGGCGACTGTGGAGTTATAAAAAAAATTATAGCATTTTTTTCCAATAATATCTTTCTTGTCCCCGTATTTTTCCAGAAAGACATTATTGGCATCTATAATTTCCTGGTCTGAATTCAGGATCAGGGTAGGAAATGACAGGGAATCAAAAATCCTGTCTCGCCAATGGGGTTTTTTAGATGTTTTTTCTTTTTTAGTCATGGCAATGTGTTGGTTCAGTTTATGGGTTTGTTTTTCAGGGCAACCTTACCGTTTTCCCCCTCACCCATGTTATGTATCATGTTTTTAGTGTGAATATCAATGGGCGTCGCTTACGGCACCTCAAAAGCCTCGGCCAGGAAAGGTTCGGCATTTTTAGCCCCCCCCTCGGGCAAAACCAGATAGATGACGGATCCTGAACATCCGGCCAGAAGGAGTGTTATATTTTTATTTTCCAGGATTCTGAATGCAGAATAGGCTATTCCATATCGATCTCCAAAATGAGGGCCCTGAAAATAAATCAGTTCCACAGGGGATACAACCTGAACAGGACTTTCGGCATCAGCCCTGATTTCTTTGTTAATATTTTTTAAACCCTTTTCATCCCATGGATGGCTGGACAAAAGATAGAGGTGTAATTTATGATTGTTTGAATGTTGAGCCATTACCAGATGAAAGCCGATACCGAGATCATCCAGTTTGCTGATGCACAAACCCATCTTTGCCATTTGTTCTGTTTCAACGGTCATCTTCAGCAGCGACAGATTAACTGCATGGTTAAAGCCATAAATTTTAATTTTGGATTCCCAGTATACAGCAGCGATCTCCATGCTTTTCTCCAATATTTTCGATCTTGTCCACGAGCCGCAATGGGTTACCGAAATAATGGCACCAATGGGCACAAGTCAGGGTGTGCCGGGTGTAAAAGGTGAATGATTGAGCGGAAGATTCATATATTCCGCCAGGGAAACAACAGCCGCGTCCAATTTGGAATAGGCGGTTATAAATGTCAGTGCAGATATGGAAGAGGACATCCCGTAAAGCGGGAGGCGCGTGCTTCCCAGGGCATATAACACAATCCCCAATACCTTTAAGCGATATTGATGGGGGAAAAGAGATACCATCCCTACGGAATGAATAAATTCGATCTCTCCCTTCAATTTATCCTCGGATTGAACAAGTTCCTTTACCCGGCCTAAATTTTCAGGCAATATGCAGCAGGAAGACTGCAGTCTCCCCCCCAAAAATGACGTGGATACAAAGGGCATGTTAATTTGATTTTTGGTTAGAATCTGGAAAAAATAGGATGCGGGGAAGGAAGAAGTGCCCTGATACATGAGGTTCAGCTGAACAAGTTCACTGCTCAGCTTGATACCGCCGATTTTGATCTTTTCCTTTATTGCCGGCACAGCTGTTTCCTTAATTCAGCATGGCTTGTGTTAAAACATGCCGTTGGCATTCAAAGGGCAGATGGAAAGTGACATAAAATGCAGTGCAAAGACAAAACGCAGAAAAGCATCTCATACCAAAATGCCCGACAGCCTTTTTCGGTCAGGATGATTTTCTGCAATTCTATGGGAATTACTCAAGATTGTCTTTCACAATTTCCATCAGGTCATCAAGGTCAATGGGCTTGGGGATAAAATCATCAGCCAGATTTTTCTTGCCATCCATATGGGTATAACTGGTGGAGGTCACAGCGTCCCCGACTGCTGTCAGCAACACGACGATGATATCCTGGTATTGAGGATCTTCTTTTACCTCATTGCATACCTCATAGCCATTTTTTCTCGGCATCATGACATCAAGAAGAATCAGGGCAGGTTTCTCTTCTTTAATCTTGTCCCATGCTTCCACTCCGTCATATGCCTTGGCAACCCTGAAATCCTCGCTTTCAAGTTTCATGGAGAGTGACTCAACCAGGTCCGGATCGTCATCCACTACCAAAATTAGTTGTTTATCGCTCATTCATCTATCTCCTTTTATAGACTATTGACACCATATATACTTTAAATTGATCTTTTAAAACAGTCAATCCTTTCAGCACAATATTTCCGGCTTTAAGAATACGGTCGCACTTTGGTTTTCGGCAGACCGGACTAAATTGGACTTATGCTCCGTTTATCAAAATTGGGGTCTGGGTAAAAGTCCGGCCTTTTCTACGATTTCAGGGACCTTCTGCTCCCATTCAATGGCCATGATGTGAAACCCGCGCACGCCCTCTACCTCTTTTAAACGTTCGATCGCTTCAATAGAGATTTTAATTCCTTCTTCTGCCTGTTTTTCCTTGGGGACCCCTGCCATCCGTTTTACCAACTCGTCCGGCACATCCATTCCCGGCACCTTGTTTTTCATATACCTGGCCATGCCGGCTGTTTTCATGGGTGTAATTCCGGGAAGGATGGCAACTTTTTCGTGAAGACCTCTGTCACAAACACCTTTCATCCAGGTTTCGAATTTGTCCAGGTTATAAACACATTGTGTTTGGATAAAATCGACGCCGGCCTTAATCTTTTTTGCCAGGCGCGCCACTCTGAGTTCAAAGGGATCCGCAAAAGGATTGGCAGCAGCCCCTATGAACATTTTAGGTGGGGTGTCAATGTCCTCACCGCCCTGGAATTTGCCCTCATCCCGCATCTTTTTGACCATCTGGATGAATTGAATGGAATCAAGATCATATACATTCGCCGCCATGGGATGGTCACCAAAATGAGGATGATCGCCGGACAGGCATAGCATTGTGTTGATGCCATGTGCATATGCGCCGATAATATCACTCTGCATGGCCAGCCGGTTTCGGTCTCTTGTCACCATCTGAAGAATTGGATCAAGGCCCATTTGCTTAATAATGATACAGGCCGCCAGACTCGACATGCGGACCATTGCTGTTTGGTTGTCTGTCACGTTGATCCCGTCGACATATCCCCTCAGCATCTCCGCTTTTTCTTTTACTTTTTCCGGTACCGCCCCTCTGGGGGGGCCGCATTCCGACGTTACCACCAACTGACCCGAGGCCAATATTTTTTCTATGTTGCTTTCGGTTTTCATTCTGCCAAATCCTCTCTTATAATCTTACGGGGTCCGCCATCCCGACTTGATCGCCAATCTTTGGCTGCCATAATATCTTCATACCTGTTTTCCATGCCCAGCGCTTTTAATCGATCCCAAATGAGCTGCCAGACGCAGTCCACATCCGAACTGATTTCACATTTGCCTTGTGTGGAACCGCCGCATGGACCGTTCATAATTCGCTTGGAGCAACGCGCAATCGGGCAAATACCCCCGGTGATGCCCAAAAGGCAATCTCCGCACCCCTGGCATCGTTCTGCCCATATGCCCTGACGTTCAGAGGCGCCCATAAATTTCGTGTTCAGGGCTGGATAGACCGGTTTTTCTTTGTACCGCCTGGCAATTTCCTGAACGCCGCAGCCGCAGGCCATTGAAAGAATAATGTCCGCCTGGTCAATATATGTGACCAGTTCTTCGACATATTCCGGATCACATTGCCTCTCAAGGGTGACTTCCTTGACATCCAACGTTTTCCCTTCTTTCATCAAAGCCATTTGAAGGCCGGCAGACAAGATGCCTACTTCTTTCCTGCCGCCGGCAGCGCATACTGTAACACATTCATTACAGCCCACAAGAAGAATGCGGCTATAAGGTCTAACAAATTCTAGAATTTCTTCCATTGGTTTTCGTTCAGCTGTGATCATTGTTATTGACTCTCCTTATAAGTGAACGATACATCCGGTTATGATTGACGCTTTTTTGCCAATGCATTTTTAACCGGATTGGGTCCGAGCGCTCGGATTTTTTCTGTTATATCGGTAGCTGTCCGGGCAAAACGCTCGCCCATGCCTGCTGACATTGTTACCATCTCTACCCTGTCTCCGCCGATGCCGATTTCGTCAAGCAGTTTTTTGGCATATGCCACCCTTCGGGCGGCCTTGACGTTGCCGTTTTTAAAGTGGCAATCGCCTTCAAGGCAGCCGGCGACATATACACCGTCAGCGCCATTTTGCAGGGCCCTTAAGATGTGTTTGACATCGATTTTCCCTGAGCAGGGCACTCTTACGATGTTTACGTTTGAAGGGTAGTTCAGCCGCATGCTGCCCGCCATATCTGCAGCAGTATAAGCACAGTAGTGGCAGCAAAAAGCCACAATGACAGGTTCAAAGTCTCCCATAATAATTATTGTATCCTCTCTAAAAGTCCATCCAGTTCGGCCGTAATCATGTCATCCTCATACTGCATCAATTGAATCGCTTTGGCAGGGCACTCAGCAGCGCAAACACCACACCCATGACATTGTGCAGGGTCGATTTCCGAATACCCTTCCGCATTAATATAAGGAATGTCATAGGGACACGCCCGAACACAAATCAAACAGGCGGCACATTTTTTACTCTCGACCCTTGCCACACCAGCACCCAGGTTGATCACTTCTTTGGCTAAAAATGTCAGCGCCCTGCCGGCTGCGGCCTGGGCCTGGGCAATGCTGTCTCGTATGGTTTTAGGCCCGTGGGCCGTGCCGGCAACGAAGAATCCGGGTACCGTCAAATCCACCGGTCTCAATTTGACATGGTCCTCAAGAAAATAGTTGTCAGCAGTTCTGTCTAAACTGAAAATTGTTGCAAGATCCTCTGTATTTTCATCATCGGCCACAAAACCCGTGCTTAACACAAGGGCATCGGCGGTTACGGCGATATTTCGTCCAAGGACCAGGTCTTTGAAGGTAACGACGATCTGCTCCCCATCGGTCTCTACTTCGGGTTTGTTCTCAACGGCATACCGGACAAAAATAACGCCCTTTTCCCGGGCTTCACGGTAATAATCTTCCTGCAGGCCAAACGTTCTCATGTCACGGTACAATATAAAAATACGGGCGTCAGAATTTGTTTCCAAAATCCGTAACGCATTTTTTACAGCTGCCTGACAACAGATTCTGGAACAATTGGGATTCTCCGGTGATCGGGAACCCACACACTGGATCATGACGATATTTTCCCAGGCGCTCACTTTCTCAGGCGTATCTTCAACTATCCCGTCAAGCTCAAGCTGGGTCATCACAGCCTGCTGCTTATCCAGCAGAAACTCTTCTGATCGATTGGGCATTGCACCGGTAGCAATGATTGTTATGCCATGGCTGATCTGCCTGTAGTACATTCGCGGAGCAATCTGGAGCCCTGTGGTAAACATGCCCGGCATCCCCTTGTGATCTACGATCATCGCCCCGGTCAGGACTTCAATGCGATCATGATGCAGCGTTTTATCGATTAAATCTTTTATATAGGCCTGAACATCTTGCCCGGAAATTGTTTTTCTAATGTTTTTTGCAACACCGCCCAGTTCTCCGACGAATATCGTCAGACAGTCAGAAACTGTCTCCGTGAAAACGGCTTCACACCCACCAGACGTCCTTACTTTGGCGCAGCACTGAGACGCCGGCATCGACCTGCAAGGGTCCAATGGTGCAACAAGTCGGATCGTAGCCATGTCGTTCTGTGAG
>JAUXCK010000048.1 GCA_030618925.1 Desulfobacteraceae bacterium | reverse complement strand
TGAAGGGTTTGCGGAAGAATTGATCGGATCCGGCCTTAGACAGGGTGTGAGGGTGTCTTCAGTATGGAAAAATAAGGACTCACACGCAAGACATCTGTTTGGGAAAAGTGCTGATTTTAGAATCCCGGCGACACGAATTAGAATCCCATGCATGGATCACCCGATTTTATCCGTAATCGCCCTGGCAAACTCAGAACATTTTATCTCTTTGGCCCCCTCTATCTGGCGGGCAAGGTCATAGGTAACCGTTCCGGCTCTTATGGTCTGCTGCAGCGCTTTTCTGATCAGTTCTGCTGCCTCTTCCCATGCCATATAATCGAGCATCATGGCACCTGATAAAATCAGTGAGCTCGGGTTTACCTTATCCAGGCCCGCATACTTGGGTGCTGTGCCATGGGTTGCTTCAAAACAGGCACACTCATCACCAATATTACCGCCAGGCGCCATTCCCAGCCCACCCACCTGGGCAGCCAGGGCGTCTGACAAATAATCTCCGTTCAGGTTTGGTGTGGCAATCACCGAATATTCTTCCGGTCTCAGCAGCACCTGCTGAAACAGCATATCCGCGATTCGATCTTTGATCACAATCTTCCCTGCCGGGGCCTTGCCGCCATAAGTATCATAGAGCTCTGCCTCGGTGATGGTTCTGTCTTCAAACTGCTCCTTTGCCACCTCGTAGCCCCAGGTCCTGAAAGCGCCTTCGGTAAATTTCATTATATTCCCCTTATGCATCAGGGTAACGCTCGGAAGGCTGTTCTTGATGGCGTATGAAATTGCTTTTGCCACCAGACGTTTTGTATTTGCCGCACTGATGGGCTTGATGCCGATCCCTGCACCGTCAGGCACTGCCACACCCATTTCCGCCTGGAGGAATGAGATGATCTTCCGGGCCTCCGCACTCTCCGATTGCCATTCAATTCCAGCGTAAAGGTCTTCGGTATTCTCCCTGAAAACAACCATATCTACTTTTTCAGGGTATTTCATGGGGCTTGGAACAGAATCTATATATCGGACCGGACGGATGCACGCGTATAAATCCAGTTTCTGACGAATGGCGACATTCAAGCTGCGGAGCCCCTTCCCGACAGGAGTTGTCAGGGGGCCCTTAATAGCGACCACATGCTCTCTAATGGCCTTCAGCGCTTTGTCAGGCAGATATTCTCCTGTTTTTTGAAATCCTTTTTCACCCACATCAAGCTCAAGCCACTCTATTTTCTTTCTCCCCTCAAATGCGCTCTGAATCGCTTTATCGATAACATTGCGCGCAGCTTTCCAGATATCCGGCCCGATACCATCCCCTTCTATAAAAGGAATGACCGGAAAATCCGGCACATTGAGACTGCTGTCACTTCTTTTTTCTATTTTTCCAGTTTGTGCCATATTCATCAGTCCTTTTCATTTTTTGCCGTTTGCCGCTGTCTGAGCACTTCATACATGACCACCGCCCCGGCAACTGAAGCATTCAGTGACATCACCGGTCCACCCTGGGGGATTGAAACCAGGAAATCACACCTCTTCCTGACCAGAGGACGAATCCCGCCTGCTTCCCCGCCGATCACAACTGCCACCGGGGGGGTAAAGTCAATTGAAAAAAGGGATGAAGCGGCACAGGCATCAGTTCCCACAACCCACACCCCTTTTTTCTTAAGGGTCTGTATTGTGCTTGCCATATTGGTCACCCGGGAGAGCCGAATATGTTCCAACGCACCGGCGGATGCCCTTGATACCGCCGGGGTGGGTGATGCGGCCCGATTCTTCGGGATGACAACCCCTGTAATACCTACCCCAAGCGCTGTTCTTACCAATGCGCCGAGATTTTGTGGATCTTCGACACCGTCAATCAGCAATAAAAAAAAATCCCCGGGTACAGGTCCCGGATAATCAATCATCTCTTCCAGCCCGATCAGGGGGTACGGGCTGACCAGTGCCCCGATTCCCTGGTGCAGATCTGTGCCTGTTTTTAATGTCATTTCCGTCTGGGACATATTCCGGACCGGAATCTTAAACCTTTCCGCCTGCTCCACCAGGGGCATAAGGCGACTCGATATCTTCCGCCTGGTGTAAATCTCCTGAAAATCGCGTCGACCCGCTTTCAACGCCTCATCAACAGAATGGACCCCGTATAGTATTTCAGAGGCTTTCTTATTCCTCAACATAAACGCTTTCCCCACTGTCGCGATATCCTTCTATAATTGCCGCCAGTTCCTCGATTGCTGCGGGCAGATCGGCGTTTACAACCACATGGTGAAAACTCTCTTTCTTTTCAATCTCTTTTTCAGCATTTTTCAAGCGTTTTTTAATCACTTCTTCCGTATCTGTCCCCCGTGATTCAAGTCGCTCCCGCAAGGCTTCCAAAGAAGGCGGCATAATAAATATAGCAACGGCCTCCGGGTAATACTCTAAAATTTGAATCGTGCCCTGTACGTCAATATCGAGAAGAATGTCGCGGCCGGATGAAATCGCCCGGGTTAACAAATCAAAAGATGTGCCATAATAATGGCCATGTACTTTTGCCCACTCCGCCCATTTGCCTTGTTTTATGCGGGCGAGAAATTCTTTTTCCGTGACAAAAAAATAATCCTCCCCGTGTTTTTCACCACGACGAGGCGGCCGGGTTGTATAAGAAACAGAATACCCGAGGTCGGGGAAACGATCCCGCATCGCCCGGCACAGGGTCGTTTTACCTGTACCTGACGGGGCGGCTATGATGAAAAGATGTCCGGCCATTCAAGTGATTTTTCTTTTTCCCGTCCAGCAAATACGGGTCAGGATATCCCCCTGCCCTGTTACCCGGCGTCTTTCAGGTTCAGGTAGCGCTGGGATATGGTCTCAGGATGAACAGATGAAAGAACCACATGGTTACTGTCCATGATAATGATCGATCGTGTCCGCCGGCCGTGGGTGGCATCAATCAGGCGGTCATCTTCCCTGGCTTCATCCTTGAGCCGTTTCATTGGAGCGGAATTAGGGGAAATAATCGCAATAATCCTTTCAACAACCACATTACTCTTAAATCCGATGTCCAGCAGGGTCTCTTTCATTTTTCCTCTGCATTTATGTTATTCCACATTCTGCACCTGCTCCCGGATCTTTTCAAGCTCTGCTTTTACAGAAACGATTCGATGGGAGATGTCCGCATTTCCGATCTTGGCACCCATTGTATTAAATTCACGGTTAAATTCCTGCAGCAGGAAATTGAGCTTTCGGCCTGCGGATTCCGGCGCATTCATCAGCTCCAGGAACTGCTGGACATGACTCCCGACGCGTATAATCTCCTCGGATATGTCACTCCGGTCAGCGAGGAATGCCGCCTCCTGTGCGATTCGAGCCTGATCTATTTCTATAATACCTTTGGTTAGAGCGGAAATCCGTTCCTTCAGGCGTTTCTGGTATTGTAACAACAGGTTGTCGGATTCTGCTTCGATCAGTGTGATACTTTTTTGAATGACGTCAATCCGGTGCTTTAAATCACGTGCGAGAAAATCGCCTTCCTTCAGACGCATCTGTTTCAGGTCTGCAATCGCCTCCTGGAAACACTCCCGGATCACAGGCCATTGAGCCTCTAAATCCTGTTCTTCCTCAGCCGGCCTGATCACATCATTTGAACGGGCAATCATTTCCAGCGGTATTTGATCATTGGTCTTAAGTAACTCCTTAAGAGACGTCAATGCCTTGTAATAGGCCAGGGCCCTTTTTTCATTTACCTCAAACCCTCCTGACTGCTCCGTATCATCCTTTACATACAGTTTGATCTCAAGGCGGCCCCGGGCGATGCTGCCGGATATGAGTGCCCGAATTTGTGATTCAAGGGAATCATATCCATGCGGCATACGAAGCGCAATATCCAGGTGCCTGCTGTTGTAGGACCGGATTTCAACGGCCGCTGTAATGGCATCTGTTGACTTCTCAGACCTGGCAAACGCCGTCATACTGTGTATCATACCCTGTATTCCCTATGAAATAATGATCCTGGCCCAAAGGACCAGGTTTTGGATTAAGCCCGGAGGGCATGGGTTACTTGGCTTCGGAACAACTAAACCATTATCTTTGGCGCCAAATAGTCCTAATCGTAATCGTAATCTTAATCGTAATCTTAATCTCGGGCGCAAACCAACATTTTTAATTGCACCCCCGGTAAATTGTGCTATGGTCACCCGGACTGTTATTCTTTTAAATCAATTTTAAATTTATCACGCACTTTCCTGAGAAAGACAAGCATATTTTCAGCAGCATAATCAGGATATGTCCATGGAAGGGGTTGATAATCCCCTTTTTGAAAAATAAGCGTTAAATCTGCATAGATCCCTTCGTCCATGTAGATTCGATGTGTAAAATTCTTGCCCGTGGCAAGGACAAACCGTTCCAGCAGAAGATAACCCGGATCTATATTGACACTGCGCTGATGGTTTACCGATAAGTCTGTTTCAAGTTTATTTGTAAACCCCTTGATTTCCGGAAGTGCTGTCTGCTGAATCAACGTGTCAAAAACCAGCATCCGCCTGAACAGCGGCTCCCCCATCTCAGGTTCATAATAAGCGGTAAAATCAAATGGAAACCACTCGCTGATCATATCAACCGGTCCGAATCCTGATACCAGCTTCAATATGACGGGTTCAAGAAGATTTTTTTCCTTCATTAAAATGCTTATCACAAGTTTTGCCGGACCGGATGTCTGTGGGAGGCTCATTTTCTGAAAAACTTTAGAGAGGATTTGTTATATTGGAAAGCCCGGCTCCTATTCGGGCCTTTTCTCATCATAAAACACGCTTAAGGCTCAACAGGGACCGCCTCATCAATCAGCATTACCGGAATCTCATCCCTGATCTCATACAGCAGCTTGCAGTGATCACAAATAAGCCCGTTTTCTGATTCATTCAAATAAATATCGCCCTTGCATTTGGGGCAGGCGAGAATATCAAGGAGTTCCTTGCTCAATGCCATATTTTCTCCCTTTCCAACCGTTGCAGACTCACATTCCAGACACCCGCTATTCTATAGAGGCCCTGAACGTTAATCTTTATTAATTTGATTCCGCATGGCCTGTGAACATTTAAATGTGACGACTCTCCTGGGCGCCAGCATCAAATCGTCACCGGTTGCCGGATTCCTTCCTTTCCGCTCCTTTTTTTCATTGACACAGAATTTGCCGAACCTGCTGATCATGACATCCTCACCGCTTTCCAGCGCTTTCTTCATTTCTTCCAAAAGGGTTTCAACAAGTTCAACGCACCTTTTTCTGGAAAGACCGATTTGATTTTGAATAGCGTCCACGATATGGGCCTTGGTAAGTGTCATAAAAAATACTCCTCTGAAATAAAAGGGATTAATGATTATCTGTTTATATCATTGTGGCAAATTAATTTTATATTATATCTTTGTCAAGAAAATATGGCCCTGTTTTAAACTTTTATCGTGCCTGCCGGAATTCTGTACCGGTTAAACGGCTGCTTCCTGAATGGCCGCAGCCAGCAAAGGGATCATTATTTCATGATGGCCTGTGATCGCATACCCCTTTCCGCCTGAAAGAACCGGGCGATGGACCACATTTGTATGCGGCCGGTAATGCTGAATCATATCAAAATTTGCCGTTGTAAAATTCCGGACACCGTCTCCTAAATTTCGAGCGACTGAAAGGGCTTTTAGAAAAACCTCCGGCATCACAACCGCGCTTCCCAGGTTCAACAAGACCCCCCCGTCTCCAAGTTTGGCAACTGAAGCGGCAAAAATCCGAAAATCTCTAAGGGATGCTGCCCCAATGGCCGAACCGCTGGCTGATGGGTGCTGATGCACAATATCCGTGCCGATAGCCACATGGAGCGTATAGGGAATTTTCAATCGAAAACAACGGGCGATCAAGGCATGTTCCAGAAAAGGGGGATTTTCCTTAATCAAACCGGCTCCCACAGCTTCCCCGAAACCCTGGTCTGCCGCAACAGCCTTTTTGGCGGCATCATTAATAAAATCAGCGGTATCTTTTGCCATCCCAAAAGATCCATCTGCCAACCGGGCTGTTACATCCTCGGAGGTATGACCAAAACGGGCCAGTTCAGTATCATGGATCGCCGCAGCCCCGTTTGATGCAACATGCGTCACAAACCCCTTGTCCGCCAGATCTGCCAGAACCGGACTGCACCCTGTCTTGGCCACATGTCCCCCGATCATGAGGATAACGGGTCTTTCTTTTTCCCGGGCCCGAACAACGGCACGGGCAATGGCCTTAAGGTCACCGGCTTTTAAAACCGGCGGAAGATTATCCAGGAACTGACGAACCGTCATGCCGGCTTGCGGCGGAACGGCCGCTTCTGCTGTGCTGACCTTTGACATCCTTTTTGCGGCCGAATATGTCCGTATGCCGGAAAGATCTATTTCCTCATAAATGGTCATTCGATTCCCTCTCGTAATATTGCAAAATGGCCTCGCACAACCCCTCGATGGTATAAGTTTTGGCTGTCACCTGAATGTTGAACCCGAGCTCTGTGGCGGTCTGGGTCGTGATCGGACCGATGCTTGCAAGGGTCACGCCCTTCATCAGGGACGCCATATGGCCTGGCGGCAACAGCGCCTTAAAATTTTTAACGGTGGATGAACTCGTAAAGGTGATCAGGTCAACGGCCTTTTCCGTAAGAAGGGCCACCAGCTTGTCCCTGCCTTCAGATACCGCCCGGGTGTGGTAGGCGGTCACTTCATCCACCATGGCCCCCATTTTGGCAAGCTCAACAGGAAGAACCGGCCTGGCTTCTTCAGCCCTCGGGAGGAGTATCTTCTTGCCGTCAATTTTTTCATGGGCAAATGCATGGACAACAGATTCCGCTTGAAAGCTTTCAGGAACGATGTCGCTTTTAATGCCAAAAGAGAGAAGCCTCTTTGATGTCATGGGACCGATGGAGGCTGTTCGGGTATGACCGAGACTTCTGGCATCCAGCCCTTTTTCAAAAAGCCTGTTAAAAAAAAAGCTGACCCCGTTGACACTGGTAAAAACCACCCAGTCATAGGTCGCGATCTGTTCAATGGCAAGGTCCATGGGGCCGGGGTCTCCGGGTGGAACAATTTGGATCGTGGGGCTTTCAACACAGTCTGCGCCAAGATCGGAAAGTTTTTTCACCAGATCGCTTGCCTGCTGCCGGGCCCTTGTGACCACGATCTTCTTCCCAAAAAGCGGCCGGGTTTCAAACCACTTCATTGATTCCCGAAGGGTCACCACATCCCCTATAACGATCACGGAAGGAGATGTCAGCCCTGCTGCTTTTACGTCATCGGCAATCGTCTCGAGTGTTCCGGAAACTGTCCGCTGTGCCGCTGTTGTCCCCCAGCGGACCAGGGCCACCGGTGTCTCAGGCGGTTTGCCGTGATCCATCAGTTTCCGGGTGATGTGAGGCAGGTTTTTAACCCCCATTAAGAAAACAAGTGTGCCGATCCCCTTTGCAAGGGCATCCCAGTCTATGCCGGATGTCTCCTTTTCGGGATCTTCATGGCCGGTGATAAAGGCAAGGGTTGAGGTAAATTTTCTATGGGTCAGCGGGATGCCGGCATATGCCGGCGCTGCAATAGCAGATGTCACCCCGGGGACAATTTCAAATGGAATGCCGGCCTGACTCAGGACTTCAGCTTCTTCACCGCCACGGCCGAAAATAAAAGGATCGCCGCCTTTCAGGCGGGTGACGATTCTGCCATCTCCGGCCTCTTTGACAAGCAGGGCATTGATCTCATCCTGGGTCATGGTGTGATCCCCCCCCTTTTTCCCCACATAGATCATCTCTGCTGACGCGCCTGCGTAGGCAAGAAGGATTGGAGATGCCAGATAATCATAGACAACAACATCCGCGCATGTGATGCAGTCCTTTCCTTTTACAGAAATCAGACCTGGATCTCCCGGGCCTGCCCCAACCAGATATACTTTGCCGTTCATAATCCCCTTTCAGGTGCTTTGCAGCGCTTTCAAAATCTCACCGGCTCCCCTTGACCGGAGTTCTTCCGCAAGATCCTGCCCGATCCTTTCAGATGAGGCCTTTGGCCCTGACAGACGATCCCTGATGATGTGCTTTCCGTCAATATCCGCCACCAGACCGCTCAGAATGAGCTGATCGGCTTCAATCCTGCCAAGGGCCGCAATCGGGACCTGGCAACCGCCTTCCAGGGTGCATAGAAAGGCCCGCTCTCCCAGCACAGCGGCCCGGGTATCGGCATGATCGAGCGCTGTTACGATTCCTGCTGTCAGGGAATCGTCTTCCCGGGTTTCAATGCAAAGGGCCCCCTGGCCTGCGGCCGGCAGCATGACGCCGGGATCCAGATATTCAGATATAAAACTCTCATAATCCAGTCTTTTTACCCCTGCCGCTGCCAGAACAATGGCGTCCAGATCCTGGGTCTGAAGCTTGTGGACGCGTGTGTCAAGATTTCCCCGCAGGGGAAGGATCTCAAGATCCGGTCTCCTGCTTCTCAGCTGGGCTGCACGCCGAAGGCTGCTGGTTCCGATACGGGCGCCATGTTTCAGTTCCGACAAAGTGCAACCGGTTCTGGACAACAGCACATCCTGAGGATTTTCACGTTCCGGAATGGCACCGATGATCAACCCTTCTGGCAATTCAGCCGGCATATCTTTCATGCTGTGAACCGCAAGGTCGATCCGGCCGTCCAAAAGGGCCTCTTCGATCTCTTTTACAAAAAGACCTTTCCCACCGATTTTGGCAAGGGGAACATCAAGAATTTTATCCCCCCTGGTTTTGATTACCTCTATATCAACCCGAACAAATGAGGATCCGGCTGTCAGGGCGGATTTTACCCAGTTCGCCTGCCACAACGCAAGCGGACTCCCCCTTGTACCGATTTTAACCCGTTCTGCCATCAACTGCCGCAACCCGAGCAACTGCTCGCACTGCATCCTTTGCACGAGGAGGAGGAAGCAGCAGACGAACCGGCAGATTCACTGCTGCCGCCCCCGGTTTTAAACCCGCAGGCAGACATCATCCGGCTTACTTTCCGGCTGCTGCATGAGGGACAATTCTTGGGCTCATCATTGCCAAAAACAAGATATTCAAACCCCTGATCGCATTTTTTACAATGATATTCATAAATAGGCATACGATGGTTACTCCTTTTTCAACATACGGGCCACCCCCTGGCAAATAATTGAGACGTCATCCTCTAATACGGTTCTGAGGTCGATGATAAAAAGGTCCTCTTCTATTCTGCCGATGATGGGCGGGGTGTTTAAACGCATTTGTTTTTCAAGCCTGTTGGCTGACATGCCCTCTACCCTGATTCCGATACATTTGCTCGGAAGCTCTAACAGGGGCAGGGAACCGCCACCGGCTTTCGAAACATCATCCCTGATACCTGCATCAAGGCGTGAATCACCGATATCTTTCAGCATTTCAGCCAGATGGACAGCACTTTTTTCAATATCCGACAATGGCCGGGCCAGCAGCCGAAGGGTTGGAATTTCCTCCACAGCCCGGTCCATGTCACGGTAAATCCGGAGGGTGCTCTCTAACGCAGAAAGCGTCAGCTTGTCAATGCGAAGGGCCCGGGTCAAGGGGTTTTTTCGGATGCCCTCTATGATATCCTTTTTTCCGACAATGAGGCCTGACTGAGGTCCGCCAAGGAGCTTATCACCGCTGAAGGTGACAATGTCGGCCCCTGAAGCAACCGATTCCTGGACTGTTGGCTCTTTTTCCAGTCCAAACCTGGAAAAATCCACAAAAGTCCCGCTGCCCAGGTCTTCCATCACCGGCAGGTGATACTGTCTGCCGAGGGCCACAAGCGTTTTAAGGGGGACATCCGCCGTAAAGCCGACCACACTGTAATTGCTGGTGTGCACTTTTAACAAGAGGCCTGTTTCATTGGTAAGGGCATCCTCATAATCGCCTAAATGGGTGCGGTTGGTGGTCCCCACCTCTTTCAAGATGCCGCCGCTTTTTGCCATGACATCAGGAATCCTGAAAGAACCGCCGATTTCCACGAGTTCCCCTCTTGAAACGATGACTTCTCTGCCCCTGGCAAGGGTATCGAGACACACGAGAACGGCGCCAGCGTTGTTGTTAACCACCATGGCCGCCTCCGCACCGCTGATCTCGCACAAAAGGTCTTCAACAAGACTGTATCGAAGGCCCCGTTTGCCTTTAGAAATATCAAATTCCAGATTGGAATAGGTTGCCGCAATTTCAGCCAGGCGGGAAACAGCCTCCTTAGCCAGGAGCGATCGGCCGAGATTCGTGTGAACCACAACACCCGTTGCATTGACGACCCTCCTGAGATTCGGTGTCATTGCATTGTTTACAACTGCCTTCACCTTTTCCATCAGTATCCCGGTCTTTAACAGGTCTGTTGGTTCATTTGCCATGATTTGGTCTCTTGTCCCGTCAATCACCCTTCGGACGGCACGTTTTACAACCGTCTTTGGCACCTGATCAAAAAAAGTGTCTTTCCAGGCAAGCTCGAGAAGGCTGTCAACACCCGGAAGGTTCCGCAGGAAGCGCTGCTGTTTTTCAGTCGGTTCCATTAAAATCTCCTTTTTAATTATCACACCTTGCGACAGATGCCTGTTTTTGCACTTTTTCAGGCGATTTTGTTTATATCACATTTCTTATCCTCCTGCATCATTTAAGTCAATTAATTCAGATGATTTAATAAAAATGCTTTATGGCGTACCCATTTTAGGGTATGGGGGATATGGGAGGTATTCATATGAAACAGGCAAAAGATCACATCATTTTCCCCCTGGATGTCCCTTCTCTTGATGCAGCCATACCGTTGGTGCAGCGTCTTGCCGGACATGTGGGCATGTTCAAGGTGGGGCTTGAACTTTTTATCAGCACAGGCCCGGAAATTATCCGCTTGATCAGAGAAAAGGGAGCTGCCGATATTTTCCTTGATCTCAAGCTGCATGATATCCCGGCCACCGTCAGCCGGGCCATGGAAACCATTTCCGACCTCCACGTGACCTTTGCCACAGTCCACTGTGGTGAATCAACAAAAATGCTTGAGGCTGCCGTCAATGGGAGCAAGGGACGTGTCGGTGTGCTCGGCGTGACTGTTTTAACCAGCATCGGGGGAAAAGACCTGCGGGAAACGGGATTCCGGGAAGAATTCGCCAATGATGTGACAAAACTCGTTCTAAAAAAAGCGGACATGGCCAGGGCTGCAGGATGCATTGGCATCGTCTGTTCCGGCCAGGAGGCAAAACAGATCAAAAGTGCCTTTGGCCCTGATTTCATCACGGTCACCCCGGGGATCAGACCTTCCTGGGAGGCGATCGGAAGCGATGACCAGCAGCGGGTCATGACACCGGCCCGGGCCATCCGGAACGGTGCCGATTATCTGGTTATCGGACGCCCCATCCGGGATGCCGGGGACCCGGTTGCCGCAGCCATCAGAATTGCGGAAGAAATCGAGTCGGTCCTGTAACGCAATCCCCGCATAACCCGTGGGTCAATTCCTTGCCGGCTACCAT
>JAUXCK010000111.1 GCA_030618925.1 Desulfobacteraceae bacterium | reverse complement strand
CTGCCGATTCTCTAATGGTGATAGCTGTCAGGCAGACATCATCCATGTTTACCCCTTTTCGGTCGCATCGCTTTTTAAACCGGTCCCCTCTGAGGTGCTTGAAAACCGCCTCCGCATCCCTGAACTGGGGCATAATAAAGGGATTTCCCAGATTGGTGACCTCGATATAACGGCACCCTGCAAAAATGAGTTCCTCGAGATAAAAAATCTTGGCCGGCGTTGAAACAAATTTTTCTTCGTGCTGGAAACCATCACGGATGGTGATGTCCCCTATGGTCACTTTCTTCGGCATCCTGGGAAATATTTTCCAATAATCGTATTCTGCCATAATTTATCCGTCTCCTTTCTCAATGGTTTTGGCAAATGGGTAAACCGGAAAAATCCTTTCGCCCCCCGCAAAAAATACAAGATATTAATCACTCAAGTTTCAAAGGAACAAGTCGCCTAACAGCCAATGTGCCTCGAAATGACAAGCCGTTGAATCTCAGAAGTGCCCTCGCCTATATCGAGCAGTTTCTGGTCTCTGTAAAATCGTTCCACATGGTACTCTTTCATCAGGCCGTATCCACCGTGAATCTGAACGGCATGGTTGGTCACTCTTCCCATCAATTCCGAGCAGTAAAGCTTGGCCATTGCAGCTTCTTTCTCAAAAGGTCTTTTTTCGTTTTTGAGCCAGCAGGCCTTGTACAGAAGATTTCGGGCGCATTCAATCTCTATGGCGCAATCCGCAAGTTTGAATGCGATTGCCTGGAATTTGGAAATAGGCTGTCCGAACTGCTCCCGGTTTTGGGCGTATTTAACGGCCAGTTCATAAGCCCCCTGGGCCCCGCCAAGCCCCATGGCGCCGATGGAGAGTCTTCCGCCGTCAAGGGTTTGAAGCATCTGGTGGAATCCATCCCCTATTTTTCCAAGAATATTTTCTTTGGGCACACGCACATTATCAAAATATAATTCAGCCGTGTTTGACGCCCGCCACATCATTTTTTTATGCATGGGAACCGCCTTGAACCCCGGCGTCCCCACGTCCACAAGAAAACAGGTGTAAATGGGTCTGCCGTTTTCTTTTTCCCCGGTAATGGCCTGAACCGTCACACCCAGGGTTAATTCGCACGCTGCATTGGTAATAAATATCTTTGACCCGTTTATTATCCAGTCATCGCCGTCCTTTACAGCCGTTGTTTTGCTGCTGCCGGCATCGGATCCTGCTGTTGGTTCTGTAAGACCAAACCCCCAGAGTCCCTGACCCTGACAAAGTTTTGGGAGGTATTTCTTTTTTTGGGCTTCCGTACCAAAGTAAAATATCGGGCCGATACCAAGAGAGTTCCCTGCCGCAACCGTGGCCGCCTGGGAACCATCGATTCTGGCCACCTCTTCCACGGCAATAATATAAGAAAGATAGTCCATGGCCTGCCCCTCATACGCCTCAGAGACAAACATGCCGAAAAGGCCAATCTCTCCCATTTTTTTTGTGAGTTCAGGTGAAAACGCTTCCTGTTCATCCAGATCAATGGCCAATGGAGCGATTTCGATTTGGGCAAAATTTCTCACCTCACGGCGGATCATCTCCTGCTCATTTGTCAGATCGAAATTCAATCATCCCCCTTTCCCGGAAAATGGTACAGGATCAATGGGTCTATATTGTGGGTCTATATTGTTTTCTTTGATTTTTGGAATTGTTATGAATTCAAAATCAATCACCAGAGCTATCTGATTGAGCGCTCGTTCACTTTCTCTCAAATTATGCTGGACCCGGGTTCCGTGTCAAGCATTTTTCCTGTAAATGATGGTGTCCCAATACCTCTTCATCCCGATTTCCCATATGACATATATAAAATCGGCATCTTTTCAGGTGCCATGGTGTTCTTGCCCCATTTTCCTCAAAATCATGTCTGACGGAGAAAAAGAAAGTTTACCTGTTCCTTTCGCGGGTTCTAATTTGACATTGTCTGTTCCAGTTGAACTTTGTCTGAAGGGGATACACCGAATTTTTATAAATTACATTGAAAAAATTCTGAAATCAAGTCTATATTTCAACACCCGCCCAAACATCTTCTCCCCTGGAACACAAATTTTGGTTTATCTTGATTTTAGGTCTAAAGAATACTATTTTCATGCCGACCGTTGACCACACGTATGTGTCACACGCTGTTTCAAAAAAGCATTCGAAAAAAAGTTGAACAATTAAAATTTTAAAGGGTCTTATGCGTCATATTTTGCTTTTGCAGCTTCCAATCCCCCAGCTGAACTTTGGCGTAAAAACAGGCAATGTGCCGCTGGCAGCTGCCTGTCTGAAGCAAGCGGGGGATAGCGTGGATGGGATCAGGATTGACATTTTATCCGAAAAAACAACATCCTACCTCGGTGACGCTGCGCTGATCAAACGGGTTCTTTCCCGGAAGCCGGATATTATCGGATTCACGCTCTTTAACTGGAATGTTGAACGGTCTATCTATATGGCACAGGAGATCAAGAAAGAATACCAGCCTAAAATTATTTTTGGGGGCCCGGAGATGACCCCGGACAATCGCCTGGCTCATTCTGACATGGCAGATCTTTTTATCTATGGGCAGGGTGAAGCGGTTTTCGCAGGGTTGTTCGAAAATCAGGATGAGTGGAAAAAAGGAAACCAGGAGTCCCGATCCGATGAAATTTTCAGGACGAGTCCCAGTCCTTATTTAAAAAATCTTCTGGAGCCTGATATCGATCACCTCATGTACCTTGAGACACAGAGGGGCTGCCCCTATCAGTGCGGATTTTGCTACTACCATAAATCGCTGGATCGAATGATCATCGCTGATGAGGATACCCTTCTTCAGGCAGTGAGATGGGCGGTGGAGCATCAGGTCGGAGAACTCTGCCTGCTCGACCCTTCCCTGAATACCCGCCCGGGACTGAATGCTTTTCTAAAAAAAATCAGTCTAATAAACAGAAAGAACCCCCTTGGGATTAATGGCGAATTGAGGGCGGATTCAATTAACCGGGAAAATGCGAATTTATTTGCAGCTGCAGGGTTTTCCGGATTCGAGATCGGCCTTCAGACGACCAATCCAAAGGCACTTGACATCATGAAACGTCCCACAAGTTTGAAGAAGTTTTTAAAGGGCGTTTTACTTCTAAAAGAACGCGGTATCCTGCCGAGGATCGATCTCATCGCAGGCCTCCCGGGGGACGACCTGGACGGGTTCAAAAAATCCGTCAATTTTATTTGTGATAATGATCTCTGCCTTGATGTCCAGGTATTTCCTTTATCAATCCTGCCTGGAACGAATTTCAAAAAACAGAGCCGGCAGCTGGGACTTCATTATGAAAAGCACCCCCCCTACAATATCATACGAACTGCAGCGTTTTCTCAGGAGGACATGTTTGAAGCCTTTGACTATGCCGAGTCGATGTTTGACGTTTCTCTTTTTCCTGAACCGGATCTAAATCTGTCTTACCGCCCATTGAAAGGCCAAAGGCCAAAGAAGGTGTCAGATCATACCCTGAGGCTCAATAACAAAGAATATATTTCAAAACTGATCCTGAATTCAAAACGCTCCCTGTCCGGCCTTGCACGTCTGGCAGACAAAGTCACACATCCCTATCAGGTCATCATCCACAGGGCTGTTAAAGATCAGGCCTATATATGCAGCGTGATCGAGTACTTGACAACAGCCAACCCGTTTACCCCCGTGGAGCTGATTTTCCTCGAGCCGGCCGACCTGCCGGATACGGTCTCCCTCCTGCAGCACGCTTTTCTGAAAAGACCTGGTTATCTTGATAATGATCTTCGTTTTCTCTATGACGCACAAGGAAACCGTTCAATGCTTTTTACCCTTGTTTCCCGGAATCCTTTTCCCCGGTTTTACGGCGAAATGAAACGGCAGGTTTACTGGTGGAAGCAGTCCAGGTCGCCTGAACTCAATGAGCTGAAATCTCTCTCAGACCTTTCCGGCATCCTCATCGACATGCCAGACGCGACCCATGAATTGAAAGCCTGGCAGGATCGAATCGCCGGAAAAACAGATGAACTTCTTCTGGTGAGCTTTGCGGATCCCCTGCTGCAGAAACGCTGGATGGCAATGACCGCTTCTGATGAGTATTATCTCAAAATATTATAACTCAAGCACCGCACCCCAAAACTCGACAAAACATGTAAACACCCACGAGAAAAGGCTTCCCGTATCGCGCTAATGTTGACATACACTCGTTGGCCTGATATTTATCTCACTCTGGATACAGGGCTTTGGTTTCGGGAACTGCAGAATGATTGATTGGAAAAAAACCTTCTAAATAATGGACAGGAAAACAATGACTAATGAAAATAAGGAAATCTGGAATACGGCTGCACAGACAATTATAAACGCGGGTATGATCCCCATCGTATTAAGTGACATATTGATCCAACTGCTTCAGGAATTAATAACACTGGAGCAGGCCGAATTTGTGTCATTTTTTAAAAAACCTTCCCTGAACATTGATGAACTCAAAGAAAAAACGGGTTTGCAAAAAGATGAACTTGAAAAAATGCTGTCCAGCCTGATGTTTGCAGGGGTTATTGTCGGCATTCCCAGCAAGCGGACCGGGGTGATGGTGTATCGACTATTAGGACCCTTCCCGGGATTATTTGAATACACGAATTTGCGGGGGGAAACCGGTGAAAAGCAACAACGACTCGCCTTGCTTTTTGAAAAACTGTTCGAGGAGATGAGTGATTTTACACAGGACAATTACGATGTGTTTATGCAAGAGGCACATAAATTCCCCCCTATTGCCAGGATCCTTGCTGTTGAAGAAGAAATTGAACCAGATGCCGGAGATAAAATATTACCCCTTGAGGAAGTATCCAGGATAATCGATAAATTTGATAAAATAACGCTCGCACACTGCTATTGCAGGCATTCAAAGGACTTGATGAATGACCCCTGCTCGGTTACGGACGAGCGGTTAAACTGCCTCTTGCTGGGGAAAAGTGCTGAATTTGCATCTGAGTATGAATTCGGAAAGCGGATCACAAGAGAAGAGGCCAAAAAGGTCCTTGAAAAAGCCTCACATGACGGTTTGGTTCACAAAGCATTTCACATCCATCTGAACAAAGATCTTGACGAGGAAGCCATATGCAATTGCTGCCATTGCTGCTGCGGGCCGTTTCAAATGTACTTCAGGGGAGCCGCCCCTTATCATTGCTACACAAATTATATTGCTGTGGTCCTCAGGGAGGATTGCAGCGCGTGTGAGACCTGTGTGGATATCTGTCCCATGGGGACCATTGAAATGGAAAACGATGCAGCCCGGGTCATCGAAGACAAATGCATCGGCTGCGGGCTGTGTGCGTATCACTGTCCTGATGACGCAATCCAGTTGAACCGTGGTGACATGCGCCAGGTCTTTATCCCGCCAAAACGGGTTGTCAGGGGATAACTCCCACAATTGGTTTAGTCAATGATGGGCTTTCCAATCCGAAAGACCCTGCCGTTGCATTTGCAGATAAGATTTTCATCCTGATCCCAGACCCTCATCTCATAAAGGCCCAGCTTGCGTGATTTTTCGATTTCAATGGCTTCTGCACTGAGAGTTCCCTCTATCCTGGGGGCATTCACGAATTGAACATCCATGCTGACGGCCACCGAAGACGCGTTGTGAGAGTTGCTGGCAGCAGCAAAAGCCTGATCAAGCAATGTAAAAATCATCCCGCCGTGGACAAAACCGTTAAAGTTGAGATGGGACGCATCCACCTGCATCTGAACTTTTGCATAGCCGGCTGACAGTTCAATAATTTCTATCCCCAGCCGGGATGCGAACGGATCATTGGAAAATAGTGATTTAAGCTGTTTGTTCCTGTCTGTTTCATCCATTGAGATCGACTCCCATGACAATTTATCACATCCTGAACCATGAATTCAGTGGGGCCTGATCAGTAACGAATCTCATCAGGCCTGCTCATTTAAGGCTTCTTCAACAAAGTCCAGCCGATCCTGACCCCAGAACATGTCATCCCCCACAAACAGGGTGGGCGCACCAAAAGCGCCGCGACTGACCGCCTCTTCCGTGTCGGCCCTGAGCTTGTCCTTGATGTTCTGATCCGCTGTTGCCTCTTTGAACTGCCCTGGATCAATATTAATAGATTCAAGCACCTTGACCGTCTCTTCCAGATCATTCATGTCCCGGGCCTCATCCCAGACCGCCTTGAACATGGCGTCTTGATAGGGCAGAAGAAAATTATTTTCCCGGGCCCATATGGCGCCCCTCATC
Source organism: Desulfobacteraceae bacterium (assembly GCA_030618925.1). GTDB lineage: Bacteria > Desulfobacterota > Desulfobacteria > Desulfobacterales > SURF-7 > JAUXCK01. The sequence continues at coordinate 1,775 of JAUXCK010000111.1, read as the reverse complement.
AACTGAATGGTATTGATGGGGAAATAGGGGTTAAATACCAAAGGCACTTCATATCGCTTTGCATAGCGTTCAAGGTCCTTCATCAGCCAGGTGCCCTTTGCCGGAACCGTCATGGGCGGGCTGTTCCCCGTGGCCTTAAAGACACCTCCCAGAAGAAAAGGACGGTATGTGATTTCAGCACCTGTTTTTTCGGCAATTTTTGGCAGCTGGGTATAGGCCAGATAGCTTGCCGGACTGCCAAAGTCATAAAAAAATTCAACGCGTTTGCTCATTATATCCTCCATAAAAATTGTGGTGGTTCAGGATAAATACTGAATCGTGCAGATGGTCAGGTGTGTATATCCGAAATAGAAATTAATGTCAAATGGGTGCAGGGTAAGAACCATGAATACAGGTGGTTGGGTAGAGTGAAAAAAAACCGGTAGAATTCCATAATTAGAGAAATTATGGGCCTTTCTGAGGGCAGCTTAAATTAGGGTATTCCTTCAAGTTCGTATCGCCCTGTTCAGTTGTGTGTCAGATCGTTTTTGGCAAGAATGCGGTCAAGTCTAAAATGACCTTTCCAAATTGAGTGAATTAGCATCACACCTCAAAAAAATGGTGCAAAGATTTACCTTATGATAGTTTATTGGGAGTCGAATCCCGGATTAACTCTCAGGCCATGGTATTTCCCCCAGAGCCATACGACATAAATCCGTTATGAAAATTTTATTAAGATTGAATTGAGTTGTCGGGCGACGCAATACAGCATCACAGACCGGGCATATAGTTACCAGGGCTTCAGCCCCGCTGTCAATGATGTCTTCCATGTTGTTCTTCTGAATTTCCATAGCTAATTCTTTGTCTGTAAGGATGACCGGTGCACTGCAGCACAAGGCGTTTACTCCCTCATACTCTCTTGACGCACGTTTGACACCAATAAGTTCGAAGATTTCGTCCAACCAGTCGTCTTGTTTATGAAACCATCTGACAGCGCAATTTGGTTGGTAAGCGACTTTTCTGTTCAGTTTTGTGATCTCGCTTTCATTGCTTTTGAGATAATCACGCAGGTATTCGAACAAATGCAGATATTTAAAGGGGACATTGATGTCAAGTTCCTTTGCCTTAACATGGGCAAGTGTATATCCTTCATTATGTAAATACACAATATCTTTACCCAGTTTAGCCAATCGATCAATCACCTTTTGTCCATATTTACGAGCAAGGCTCTCTCCTCCCATGTGTACCGCGCCGACCAATGACATGTACTTGTTTCCCCGCGCTACGGTCATGCCTTTAAACAGCTTGCTATCGAGCGTACCCTCAGGAAACTGATTAAAATGGAAGGAATCGAAAGAGAGGACCGGTTTGTCAGGAGCACCCTCTAACAGCTCACTGTCTCCAATGTCGTCTTCCAGCCCCTGGACTAATATATCGACGATACTTTTATAATTTATGGCAATGGGACCCGTCATGGTTTTCTCTTGCATCATGACAATAAGATTAGCTGGATCAGCCCCGGTCGGACAATAATCAACACACGCGTTACAAGTGATACATGAGTCGAGTATGTCTGCTGTTTTGCCTTCAATGAGAAGTTTTATTTCACTTGCGGCCCTTTCCTTATCATAATCGACATTTCGGCATTTAACCAGACAGTCACCGCAGAAATCACATTTTGAAGCATCCCACATTTTTCCTCCTTCATAATTGATGGCTTCGCAAAAAATCCCACAACCGTCATACCGGACTTGATCCGAAATAGCGGAGCGACGGGATCCAGAAGTAGTTGAATT
>JAUXCK010000342.1 GCA_030618925.1 Desulfobacteraceae bacterium | reverse complement strand
ACAGAACCCACTCCATCGTATTTTGCGGAACAATATGCCCGGCCCGGCCATGCCAGGCAATGGTTAAAAATTGAACGGGGGTATAATAATATTTCAAATCTAACCGGTATCTAATAAAATCATCCAGGGAGTCTCCACTGTCTCTTGTTTTATCCAACCCGTCTGAAAAATCAACGGCAAACATTGTTGAGATGCCTTTCCGGGGACGGACAAAAGAATCTCTGGTGTCATAACCGATTGAAGGGGTCACTGTGATGACGCTCCGCGTCCCGGTTTCCTCAATATCGATGGGATATGGAAAATCGGGAAATGATGCCCTCGCAGCATGCGAACTCCGGGTCTCTATGCTATAGGTGTCTTTCAACTCATACTGGCCTGTAATACCCGTGATGATGGTCTTAAACCATTTTTTGTAGAATCCTATAGACCCACCGTATGCGTCTGTACCAAATGCCTTGTTAAAGTCCTCTTCTACTTCTCTGAAAAGGTCGAATTTCGCCGCAACCCGGGCACCCAGGAATCGGGGTTCTTTGATGGCAAAATCACTGCGGTGTCCGATCTCACTGTATTTAAATCTTACATACGCATCCTTATTGGTCCCAAAAAGATTATAATCCCCTCCCTTTGCTTCGGCAAAAAATCCTATATCTGACTGAAACCCGCCACCCAGTTCAAAGTAATAAGGATCCTTTTCCTGAACCTCGACGAAGAGGTTGACTATATCCTGTTCCTCCTTGAGCCCGATGGATTTAAAATGGGTGGATTGAAAAATATCCATGCTTTGAATATTTCGCCTGGAATCGAGCATTTTTTTTAATGAATAGGGCTGACCCGGCCTGATATCAATCTCGTTTCTGATAATCTGCTCTTTGGTCCTGAAATTCCCTGAACAATAAATTTCTCCCATTTTTACCCGAATGCCTTCATCCACACGATATTCGATCCGGGTCTCTGTTTCATGGGCGTCTTCTAAAACAACGCCTTTAACCGTTACATGGGGATATCCTTTTTCTGCAATTAATGCAGACAACCTGTTTTCATCCGCTCTGACCAGATATGGGTGATACGGCTCGCCCTCTTTTAACCGGATCTCTTGATAAGCTTCCTCTTTCGTAATGGCGGTCAGGTTTTTAATCCTGACATGGGAGACCATCATCTGACGCGCCTCATTTATATCAATGTAGATATTGATCCTTTTCCCATCTTCACTCAGCTGGACCCTTTCTTCTATTTGAGCGTTCTGAAATCCCTGTTTTGCGTAAATCGTATATATGGCCCCCACATCTTCTTCCAGTACTTCCGGCACATAGCTTCCCTTGTGTAACAGGCCCGGCACATCGGTCAGCATCTGCTTCTTTATCTGGCGTATACTGATGGAATAATTGCCTGATATGTTAATTGACTCGACAATCGATTGGGGGCCTTCGGAGATGACAAACTGAAGCTGTTTCAGGGGCGCCTCCCCCTCCTTTTCAGGTATCTCCTTTACCCGGACACGGGCCTCCAGAAACCCGGCCTTTCGATAGCGGGACAATATGCTCCTCAGGCTTTTTCGGACCCCTGTGTTGTTCTTGTTCCCATGACTGAAAAGGACGAGGTCTTTTGCCAGCGTAAAATCCCAGAACGCATTATTCCCTGTAAATTCTACTTCATATTCAAGGCCCTCATCAATGGTTATCAAAATAGAAAATGCTTCTTTTTCAATGTCTTTTTCGACCACATACTTAATCTTTGCGTCTGGAAACCCTTTTCGCCAGTAAAACCGGGACAGGGCGGCTGTCTCTTTTTTTATCTCTTTCTCAACAAACCGGCTGCTGAAACCCGGCAGCACCGACTCTCGCCAGCTTCCAAATTTCATTTTCAGCCGTGTATCTGAAAAATGCCGGTTCCCTTTGATTTCTATATGATCGAGGGCATAATATGGCCCTTTGACAAGCTCGACATAGACGACATAATGTCCGTCTTTGACGTCCTCCTGGGCGCTGATATAAATTTCGGGTGCAAAGAATCCTCTTTTCCCGAAAAATTGCGTCAGTAAATCAAGCTGCTTTGTCAGCATCCCGGGGGAATACACATCCCCGGGGGTGATGGTCATGGCATTGAGGATCTCCCTTTTAAAAAAAGGATATACACTTTTAACCCGGATGTCTTTGATATATGCATTCAGCTTCAGTCGAAAATAAAGATCGATGGTATTGTCGTCGCCCTCTGAGTCAACGTGTATCTCTTTAAACTGCCGGCACAATTTCAGGGCCTCTATGGAGGCTTGAAGTTTCGCCGGAGAAAACGATTCTCCTTCTCTTAAAAATATCACATTTTTTGCCAGGCCGATCCAGTATCCCCTGTTGTCTATATCATCTTCAATGTCCACATGAATTTTGGATATGAGGGTTGCCTGTGCAGGGGAAGTCATTCGGATCTGTCCTGAATCCGCCTGCCCCCAGGCCGCACCAACTGCGGCAAAGGAAAAAAGGGATATTAAGAGGATTCTGAACCCATTGGGCGCTCTCAAAAACATTGATTTATGCTGATCCTTTCCTATTTCGCAGGTTGGGTTGAGCGCGATCAAATCCTATCGGAACTCAAGTCGATAAAACAACTTCCCGCCGGAAACACCGTCGGTATCGCTAAATCCGCTTAAAATAAGTTTTTCAAGAAACTGATACTCTGATATGGCCTGGTGAATAATTTGGCCATCTTTTGCTTCCACGGCATATTTCACCGTCATGTGCTTGGACAGCCTTTTGCCCACGGTGACTTTTATCCTGTCCGAAGCGGTGTCATCATTCTGCCGGCCGTTTTCTTCTTCTCTCTGTTCACCTGTTTCCACTTCCAGGATATCCACACCGGTTGCCTTTTTAATGTCCTCGCCAAATGTGCTTGAGATCATTTCAGCCAGCATTTGTGATGTGGTCTGGGAACCGCCGCCTTCGCCTCCGATTAACTCCCCTGTTGTTTTCCCGAAAAGGAGAAGGGACATGATATCTCCCTCCGGCTCTGAAGGCGAGGAGGAGAGTTTAAATTCCAGCTCATCCGGAGTGCCTGAAATATTGAGATCAATCTCCCATTGCCTGACCCTGGCATTGCTTTCAATGGTAATACTCGGTTCGGTCTTATATGGATTAATAAAATTAATGACACCTTTGGTGACTGTAAAATCGGTTCTTTTATAAGATACCGTACCCGAATCAATCCTGGCCTGGCCTTTGATAATCGGGTTGTTCAGCTTTCCTGAAATGCTCAGGTCTGTATGGATATCCAGCTGTGCGATATTATTATCCACGATAAAGGGGTTGCGGCGTTTGATCAAAATATCCAGGAACATGTTTTTTAAAAACGGCTGTTTGATTTCCGCCGGTGGGCGGGCCACTTCCCGCCGCCTCTCAGTGGCTGTTCTGAACATGCTCAGATAACCCAGGTTCACGTCCCTGTAGTAAACACCCTCAAGGATTTCCAGGCGGCCTTGAATGATCGACCGCTCATCTGTTCCTTTCACAGTCAGATCGGTGTTAATAAGAAGGTCCATGGTATCCGGCACCTTGATGGGAAGTGCATGGGTATGAATATCCATGGATACAGAGGATGGCACAAATGCCTTCAGGCCAATATTTCCCGCCAGGTCAAATTTCCCTTCATCGAGTTTCCCCTCAATCCGGGTAAGCGTCATTTTCGCCGGTGTGATATGGATATCCCCATTCAGATCATGCAGCCTCTGGTACAACCCGGGTAGTGTAAAACCGACCCGGGTAAAAGAGAGGGTT
>JAUXCK010000301.1 GCA_030618925.1 Desulfobacteraceae bacterium | reverse complement strand
CCAGCCATTGGTTTTGACAGACAACCGGGAATCCTTTGATATCAAGGTTAAAGTCAAGGGCGGCGGCATCTCGGGGCAGGCCGGTGCTGTGAGACATGGTATCACCCGGGCATTGCTCCTGGCAGATCCGGAATTGCGATCGGTTTTGAAAAGAGCAGGATTTGTAACAAGGGATTCCAGGGTCAAAGAACGGAAAAAATATGGTCAAAAAGGCGCCAGGGCCCGATTCCAGTTCTCAAAACGGTAGACGTCATTGCTGTTGTTTTTTTCAAAATGGAATATATGACCACCCGCAAAGCGGGTGGTTTTATTTTATGTCCAACCGCCAATATTGACCCCACACCCTTCCACACCCTTCGCCCTCTAACCTCCGACCTCCAACGTTCATCTCTTCTTCATTTTGACTTTATCCTATAAGTTGCTATACTCAAGTTTCGCACCCCAAAACTCGACGAAACGCCATTCTTGCCACACAACTAATTGTGTTCAGCAGGGAGTGCGAAACCCAACAACAAAGCCTATCAGGAAGGTTGACCCATGGACATCATCGGCATTGACACCGGCGGTACTTATACGGATTTTATCTATAAAGACAAGGGCCGGTGGCAGGTCTACAAATGCCCTTCAACGCCTCACAATCCTGCCGAAGCCGTGCTGAGCGGCATTCAAACTATTTCAGATGGCAAACAGGTCCAGGTGGTTCACGGTTCAACGGTTGCGACCAATTGTATCCTTGAAAAAAAGGGTGCAAGAACGGCCCTGGTGACGAATAAGGGTTTTGAGGATGTGATAGACATCGGCCGGCAAAACCGGAAAAATTTATATGACCTTTGGTATCAAAAAGAGGCTCCCCTGGTGCCGGATGACCTGAGAATCGGCATCAGGGGTCGAATCAATTGCCTGGGGGATGTTGTATCGGATCTTTCGGATGAAGACCTGGCCGGGCTGGCCCAAAGGCTCAGAAATGCGAGAGTCGAGGCGGTGGCGATTTCCTTCCTGTTTTCATTTTTGAATCCTGACCATGAAAAGAGAATTGGAGATGCCTTGTCGGAACTGGATGTCCCCCTGTCCCTGTCCCATGAGATTTTATCTGAATTCAGGGAATATGAAAGAATGTCGACAACGATAATCAATGCATATGTGTCTCCCGTCATGAAGACCTATCTTGAACACCTTTCTCATAAAATCGGATCAGACAATTTAAGAATTATGCAGTCAAACGGCGGGAGTATTACAGCGGAAACAGCCATGCTCCAGCCGGTTCGGACGGTATTATCAGGTCCGGCCGGAGGGGTTGCCGGGGCATTTGAAATCGGAAAACAGGCAGGTGCCCATAAACTGATCACTTTTGACATGGGGGGAACATCAACCGACGTGTCTTTGATGGATGGAGATCTCCCCCTGACAATGGAATCTGCCATTGGCAGGTATCCGGTTAGAATACCGATGATTGACATCCATACGGTCGGGGCCGGCGGCGGATCCATTGCCTCTATTGATGCGGGCGCCGCCATGACGGTAGGCCCGGAAAGTGCAGGCGCCGACCCCGGACCGGTTTGCTGTGGAAAGGGAGAAGAGATCACCGTCACGGATGCCAATCTGTTCCTGGGAAGACTCATTCCAGAATATTTCCTCGGGGGCACACTTGATACAGCACGGCTTGATTTTTATATGGACAAACTGTCAAAGGCGGCAGGCCTGTCCAGAGTGGCGGCTGCAGAAGGTGTGCTGGCGGTCGCCAATACCGCCATGGAGAGAGCGATCCGGGTGATATCTGTGGAGAAAGGGTATAATCCAGGCGAGTTCATATTGTTTTCGTTTGGTGGAGCAGGGGGGATGCATGCCGCATTTCTGGCAAAATTGTTGAATATGGAAAAAATACTGATTCCAAGACATCCCGGTATTTTTTCAGCCTTGGGAATGTTAACGTCAGATGTGATCAAAGACTATTCGAGAACAATTATGCTGCAGGATCCTTCAGACATGGCGGATATCATCAAATTGTTCACATCAATGACGGCACGGGGGAGAGAGGATCTGGGGGCCCAGGGCGTTTCCCCGGACCGGATGACCCTGACACGGTTTCTTGATATGCGGTATAAGGGACAATCCTATGAACTCATGGTCCCTTTCGGAGACCATGTGCTTGAGCAATTTCACCTCCTCCATAAAAAACGGTATGGATATGCCAGCCGGAATACACCGGTTGAAGTCGTCAATATCCGGTTGAGGGCAAGGGGGAAAAGGGAAAAGCCGGTTTTTGAGAAAATTGACATGTCTTCTGAAAAATCGTGTGAGCAGGCTGTATTGGGATATAAAGAAGTCATATTTGAGGGCCGGAGAATAGAAACCGTTCTTCTGGCACGGGAGCTGCTGAAAGGCGGTCAAGAGATGAAGGGGCCGGCCTTGATTATTGAGTATTCCGCCACAACCGTCATCCCGCCTTTTGCTTCAGGGGCTGTTGACGCGTACGGGAATATTGTTGTGACCATACACCCACAGGGAGCGTCATGAAAATCAATCCTGTTTTACTTGAAGTATTCAAAAATCGTTATGCGTCGATTGCAGAAGAGATGGGGGTCGCCCTGAACCGTACGGCATTTTCCCCCAATATCAAAGAAAGGCGGGACTTTTCCTGTGCTGTATTTGACGGCAGGGGAAAAATGGTGGCCCAGGCAGCGCATATCCCGGTTCATCTGGGATCCATGCCGCTGTCAGTTGCAGCGGCGCTTGAGAATTTTGATCTGTCTGAAGGGGATATGGTCATATTAAATGATCCATTTAAAGGGGGCACGCATTTACCGGACATTACCCTCGTGGCCCCTGTTTTTGGTAAGGGGCAACATCCGGATTTTTATGTGGCCAATAGAGCGCATCATGCGGATGTGGGCGGGATGAGCGCCGGATCCATGCCGATTTCCGAATCAATTTTCCAGGAGGGGTTGATCATCCCGCCGTTAAAAATCGTTGAAGGGGGGAAGGTCAATTCTGCCTTGATGGGACTTATCCTGAACAACGTCCGGACACCGGGTGAAAGGGAGGGCGATTTTAAAGCGCAGATCATGGCCAATCTGACCGGTATTGAGAGGATCAATGAACTGGTCGAAAAATATGGTGTGGACACGGTGACCGGCTATGCTTCCAGTTTGATCGAATATGCTGAAACCATCATGCGCAAAACAATCCAGGACATTCCGGATGGCACATATCATTTTGAGGATATGCTGGAAGATGACGGGCAGGGCAGTACGGATATCCGGATTAAAGTGGCCATCACCATCGAGGGTGATTCTGCGGATGTCAATTTTGCCGGGACCCACAAGCAGGTCAAAGGGAGCATCAATGCGGTGTATGCGGTGACACTGTCTTCTGTCTTATACGTATTCCGCTCTCTTATTGAAGAAGATATTCCCACCAACAGCGGCTGTCTCATACCCTTGACGGTCAGGACCGAAAAGGGAAGTGTTGTTGATGCTGTTTTCCCGGCGGCGGTTGCCGGTGGAAATGTGGAAACCTCCCAGCGTATTGTAGACACCGTACTGGGAGCGCTTTCAAAGGCGCTGCCTGAAAAAATACCGGCTGCCGGCCAGGGAACGATGAACAATATAACCATAGGTGGAATGGATAACAGGACGGGCAGGCCTTTTGCCTATTATGAAACCATAGGCGGCGGAATGGGTGCAGCGCCTTCACAAAACGGGGAGTCGGCAGTACACTCTCACATGACCAACACCTTGAATACGCCGGTTGAGGCGCTCGAATACAGCTATCCAATTATGGTAACTTGTTATTCTGTTCGGAAAAATTCGGGCGGCAGGGGCAGGTTTCATGGCGGGAATGGGATCATAAGGGAGTTGAAACTCCTTTCCGATGCCGAAGTGACCGTGCTTTCTGAAAGGCGAAGATATCGGCCTTATGGTTTGTCCGGCGGAGAAGCCGGGAAAGCAGGTAGAAATACCATTGTCAGGAAGGGCGTGGCTGAGGAAAAGCCCGGAAAATTTCATGAGTTCATGAAGAAAAACGAAAAAATCAGGATCGAAACACCCGGCGGCGGTGGGTATGGGCGAAACCCGTAGAAGGGTGCAATGAATAAGGTTGGTTTACGCTTAAAAGTTACTTTTCTCGATGGGTATCACAGTCATCTTAATCGTAATCTTAATCTTACTCTTAATCGTAATCTCGAAACTTGGAGCTGACCAACGGCTTCAATGATACCCCCCAACAGCATGTGAACTTTCTGAAAATGCCTCTGTTAAAGGCGTGGTACGCCAAGCCATGTATCCCATACGTCTAAAGCCATTCTGCCGTCCCCATTACCATCCAGGAGGCCGGTATCACGCCACATTTTACCCCAGGGTTCGAATCCAAACAATTTCAGTTTAATCCACGCCTGATCAAGTCGGATCGTAGCCATGTCGTT
>JAUXCK010000284.1 GCA_030618925.1 Desulfobacteraceae bacterium | reverse complement strand
CTGGTTTAGAGATATCGGCACTGAGAAAAGCCCGGGCACAGCCATATTTTCCGTAGTCGGAAACGTTGTCCATCCCGGCCTTGTTGAAATCCCGATGGGCGTGACACTGCGCTCACTTATCTTTGATATATGTGGCGGCATCCCAAATCGAAAAAACTTCAAGGCCGTTCAGATCGGCGGGCCTTCCGGAGGATGTCTGTCAGAAGAGTTCCTTGATACACCCATTGATTTTGATTCATTAAATGAAGCGGGTGCCATGATGGGATCCGGTGGTATGGTCGTCATGGATGAGGACACCTGCATGGTTGATGTGGCCAGATATTTCCTGGATTTCACACAGAAGGAGTCATGCGGGAAATGTACGTTTTGCAGAATCGGAACCCTTCACCTGCTGGATATTTTAACACGTATCACTAAAGGCGAAGGAAAGGAAGGGGATCTTGAACAGCTGGAAAGCCTGAGCCGGGACATAAAGGACGGATCGCTCTGCAGTCTGGGTAAAACCGCACCCAACCCCGTGCTCACGTCGCTGGCCTATTTCAGAGACGAATATCAAGCCCATATTCTGGAAAAGAGATGTCCGGGAATGACGTGCAGAACCTTGATAGCCTATTATATCGATCTTGAAAAATGCGCGCGGGGATGTGACATTTGCGGGGGATGCTGCCCGGTTGATGCCGTTTTTACGGCCAAAAACCAAAAGAAGGGAATTGACCAGGCATTGTGTGTGAAATGCGGTGAATGCATGGTTGCCTGCCCCACTGACTATAATGCGGTGAAAAGAATATCACCGCCGGACCGCGTGCCGTTTATCGAGCGGCTTGATGCAAAATAAAATAGACCCCATTATGATAAAACTACTCATCGATCATAAAAAGATTGAGGCTGAAGAGGGAAAATCACTGCTTCTGGTATGCCGGGAGAATGATATCACTGTTCCAAGTTTATGCTGGCTTGAAGCGCTGGCAGATCCACCGGCATCATGCAGAATGTGTTATGTTGAGGTCACAGGTCATCCCAAGCCTGTCACGGCATGCACCGTGCGGGTCTCGGACGGCATGGAAGTCCATACAGACACACCTGCTGTCAGGAGGTTGCAGCGGACAGCTTTTCAGCTTCTCCTGTCTGTCCACGATGTCAGCTGCAAAACATGCCCTGCAAATAGAAAATGTGAATTGCAAAACCTTGCCAGGTTCTTAAAGGTAGGACTTAAGCAGAAGCGATTTGATCAACATTTGAAGGATCCGGCATTAGATTCGACGCATCCTTTCCTTGACCTGCATATCAATCACTGCATCCTTTGCGGAAAGTGTATTCAGGTGTGTGGATTGAAGCATGGCCGGCCCTTCCTGACGTTTGCCAAAAGGGGGGTCAACACGGTCATCAGTTATTATGAAGAACCGGACATATCGGCCTATCCTTGTGCAGATTGCGACGCCTGTATAGCGGTATGCCCGGTCAGTGCGATTACACTGAAAGCGTGAAGGACACAAACGGGTTCCACCCTTATCAGTTTCCCTTAATGCCCTTTGACAATCCCTATGGCGGAAAGAAAAATTAACAACACGACCCATACCGCCAGGAACATATAAAGATAATTCTTTTCTTTTAAATAACAAAAGGCTGCAGCCAGAAGCCCCCAAATCGCACAACCACATCCCAAAGCCAGCCCGAACTGGGTAAACCCGTCACCTGTTGTGAAGTTATCCAGATAAAAATGACCGCCGGGAAATCCACCGTCAGCCAGGCTCCAAATTTCCTGGGCATCTTTTCCATCAAAAATAGATGCAAAAAGGTAATGGGGGTTTAACACGTTGTCTTCCACCGATGACATGGCGATAACAGGGCCGATCATGCAGATGATGGCAGCTACGATGGCGATCCAGTAAATAATCTCTCCATAAACAATCTGTGCACGCGGCATTTCGGGTCTATTCTCAGTGCTCATTTACCTTGCCTCCTCCTGCTGGGCTTCAGCCTTGAAGTATTTAACAATGACATAGATGACAGATCCAAATATACTGACAAATACAACCCCTGTTATCCAAATGGGAATCGGCGGGATAACGCCCAGCATACTCAATCCCTTTGTCAGCAGCCCAAAACAGGCAAAAAACATAAAACCGATCAATAAATACCTGACAAACCCGGCCTTGACCCTTATTAAAATTAAGGCCCCCAATAATCCGCCAAGCACCTGCCCCACCAGCCAGGGGGCTGCAAACAGCGGGATGATGGCCCCCATCATCAGGTATGGCCACACCGCAATGCAATCGCCCATGCCAAGCAATACACCGCTGTTGGCGGCCGCTACTTTAAGTGGCACCGCCATGATTAAGTTCTGAGCAGGGACGATGGCCCAACCCGCTCCAAGTCCAAAAAATCCGGATAGCAGGCCAACCCCGACGATGGCAAAAAGGACACCACCGGCCCTTGTTAAAGGATAATCAATCACTTTTTCCAAAGATACTTCATAGTAAGGCTGGGTCAATTTTAACCACTTGGTAAAACCATCCACCCTCTTTACTTCGGGCCACTCTATTTTTTTACCGCCCACGACAAAATAAATGGCAAGCGTTAGAAGTATCAGCCCAAGGGCGAGCCTGACCAGTCCTTCACCGGCTGCCCCCAAGTGCTTGGCCACGTATATTGCGCCCTGAGCACCGGAAAAAGCCCCGATTCCGTATGCTGCGGCACAAAAAATACAAATTTTCAAATTGGCCAGACCGCCCCTCATAAAGGGTCCGGTTGATACCAGACCGCTAAACATAGCCACAATAAGACCGGTTGCCCGGACAATCAGGCTATCGACCGAAGTAAAGGCGAGCATAAAGGGCGTAAACAGGACACCGCCGCCAATACCGCCGACAACGGCAACAAGGGCAATGGCAAAACTGAGAAAAAAGAACCCGAACAGCCACCCCCATATGGCCCCACCGGACATCCCATCAGGCGGTGTCTCTGCACCAAAAGATATCAATGCCAGGCCGATATACGCCAGAACCAGTATAAGCAACATAACATTTACTTCCAGCCAGGGGGATCTAAACAATCTGCGCATACAATTCCTCCTTATGGATTAAGCGCCTGTCAAACAGTTTCCCAAAAAAACAAGGGAAAACACAAAAGAACCATCCATCAATCTATTCCAAAATTTAAGCATAAGGAGAAATAATTATGAGAAAATCAATCAATTTGCAAGAACTATTTTGCAATTTGGCAAAATAGTCTGAGGAGGAATAATTACGATGTGAATACAAATAGTTAGTGCCCATCCAGTGATGAAAAAATTTTTACCGCACGCCATAATATGCCTTATACCAGGAGACAAACTGCCTTATCCCCTCATCAATGGATGTGGCGGGCTTAAATCCCACGTCTCTTACCAGGTCATCAACATCTGCATAAGTTGCCGGCACATCTCCTGGCTGAAGATCCTGAAAAACCTTCTTGGCTTTCATGCCCAGGGTATCTTCAATCACCTCAATGAATCTGATCAACTCCACAGGATTATTATTTCCGATATTGTAAATCTTGTATCTTGCATATGAGGTCCCGGGATCCGGGTTGTCTCCACGCCAGGAAGGATCCGGTTCCGGCGGTTTTGCCATAACACGTGCCACCCCTTCGATGATATCATCGATGTAGGTAAAATCCCGCTGCATTTTGCCATGATTGAACACCTGGATCGGTTCATCCGCCAGGATTGCCTTTGTAAAAAGGAAAAGGGCCATGTCGGGTCGGCCCCAGGGGCCATATACCGTAAAAAACCTGAGACCCGTGCACGCGAGTCCAAAAAGATGGCTATAGGTATGCGCCATGAGCTCGTTTGCTTTTTTGGATGCAGCGTAAAGGGATACCGGGTGGTCCACATTATGATGGACCGAAAAAGGCATTTTTGTATTCGCCCCATAAACAGAGCTGGATGATGCAAAGACCAGATGTGGAACCTCATTGTGACGGCAGCATTCAAGTATGTTCACAAATCCGGTCAGGTTGGCATTGACATATGCTTGCGGGTTTATCAGGGAATAACGCACGCCGGCCTGGGCGGCAAGGTTGACCACCACATCATACTTGTGCTGAGTGAAAATTTTCTCCAGCCCTTTGCCATCTGACAAATCAGTCTTAAAAAAATCAAATTGATCAAAACAGGTCAGCTGTTCCAGGCGGGCTTCCTTAAGCGTTACGTCGTAATAATCGTTTACATTATCCACCCCGGTTACATGACATCCGGCTTCCAGAAGCCGCTTTGAAAGATGAAATCCGATAAACCCTGCTGCACCGGTGACAAGTACATCATTATATTTCAATTCCATGGTTTCTCCTGTGATGAAAAAACAATCCGTTTTGCCCTTTCAATACTCTTTTCATAAAAGGCACAATTTCGCTCAAGATAATATTTAATTTCAATTTAATGGCTCTGATGGTTGATTTTTTTTAAAAACGAATCAACCCATCAAAGGGCTTTAAACCATTGCACATACAAGCCTCCCCAGCTGTTTTTATACACAACGCTGACCTTATTCTCTATATTTCCAATTTATTGCGGGCAAGAATCGCCTGAATTACTTTTTCCATTTTTCACACTTGTAAATAGTTTGTGGCCACG
>JAUXCK010000231.1 GCA_030618925.1 Desulfobacteraceae bacterium | reverse complement strand
GGTGTAGCGCCAGAGTAAACTTTTCATCATGTTTCTGGGATCGTAGTAATATGGAACCCCTGCTTTCACCATTTCCCGCGCAATCTGCAGAGACGTCATATGCCGGGTTTTCACATTTACAATGAATCCGTTATACAAGTCGAAATTGCTTAAATTTGTGATGAGTCCTTCCTGTTTGAGTTCTTCCCGGATCTCGGTTTTTGGATAGGGGGTCAGACACTGGAGAACGACGTGATCCAGGCCGATTTCTTTGGCATAACGGAAAACATCATGGATATCTTCCGGTCGATCATCAGGATTGCCGACGATGAATCCTCCCATGGTCGCTATCCCATTGTCATGAAGATCTGAAACAACCCGCTTGGTTTTGGCTGCAGAGTACCCTTTTTTGAGGATGTCCAGGTTTTTTTGATTTCCACTTTCAATGCCAAGAAAAACGATTTTTAGACCGGCGTTGGCCAGCAGCTCAGGCAGAGTGAGATCCGAATGGATGCCCGCCACACTTGCCTGCATGGTAAAGTGCATATCATTGAGGCCTTCGGAAATGATTGCCTCACACAACGCTTTAAGCCATTTCACATCCAGGGTGATGTTGTCATCAACAAAAAATATGCCTTCCACCCCTGCTTGCTTTAAATCATGGATTTCCGCCAGGACTCGCTCAAGAGGAAATTTACGAAAACTTTGGCCATACATTTTGGTGATGCTGCAGAAACGGCAGTTCATGACACACCCCCTGCTTGTCTCCACACAGTCAAATGGATACCCGAAATAGGAAAATTTATTGAATACCCGCGCCTTCCTGTTGGGCCTTTTCAGTATTTTTAGATCCGCCAGGGGGCCGAGGGGATTATGAATGAATTCTCCATTTTTTTTATAGGAAAGGTTGTCGATGCCGGAGAAAGACATGTCACCGGCTTTCAGTGCTTGACACAGCTTATTAAACGCCAGTTCTCCTTCACCCCGCACAAGGAAATTAAACAGTTCGGACTGAGGGGACAATTCAATTTCCTTGAAGCAGAGAGAAGCATGATAGCCGCCCAGGACAATGGATACTTCCGGATTCCATTCCCTTACAATATTGGCAACCTTCGTGGCAGAGGTGTATTGAAACGTCATGGCGCTCAGCCCGACCACATCCGGTTTGAATTCGCTCAACTGCTTGACGAGCGTTTTTTTTATTTTACGCCGGCAGGCAACAAGATCCATAATTTTAACATCACAATCGGTGAGGTTTCCCGCAACTGAACACAGGCCGGTGTTGGGAAACTCGATCAGATTGTCAACCGCACTCACCGAATCGGGCATACTGATTAATAATACTTTCATACTTTTCACAGGGCCCTTCTATTTTGTTTTTGAATACCGGGACCTTCCCCTGCTATGACAAGCGGGGGTCTTCCCTGGTTCAGAATTTTTTATTCCCGGCAGACATAACCCGCACCAAACTCGAGTGCAGCGTTATAAAAAACGCGTTCTTCCAGCAATACATTCGCATCATAGGCTGATACGGTTATCGTTGCCGAGAAGGATTCTCCTCCGCTTTCAGGAGCGAAACCATCTTGGGTTGGAATTGACACATCACCGAAAGTGTCCGGTGGTGCGATCGCGTCGATGGTCAGTCTTCGGTTTGAATCTGTTGCCTCAAGATAGAGAGTTCCTTCACAGGCGTCAAGCTCTATATGAAGAACGGTTCCAGGTGCATTGAATCTAAAATCCCAGGCGATGGAGGCGGATCGATAAGCAGCGAGCCATGCATCTAAACCGATCGGACCGATTTCGACATTTGCCAGTGTGGCAACAAAATGAGCCTGATTATCGTCGGCAATGCCCTGGGTCCACACCCATCCAACGGGAAAGCCCGCGCCCCAGTTTTTTTCCTGATGTGCGTAGCCGGCTCCTGTCGTTGTGCTGGCGCCTTCATCCCCGAAAATCGTGTATTCGTATTCAGCATCTGATCCAAGGCTGTGGATATGCCAGTTCAAAGGAAGCGGGAGAAGCGACAACAGCCCCTCTGGCCTGGCTTCGAAGAAACGTTCATTCCATGGAATCCTGTTTTTTGTTTTAAAGTGGATATCTAAGACACCGGGAATGGATATATCCACGCTGTCTTCGGTTATGTTTCCATATCCCTCAGCAACCCATTCGAAATCTGCCGGAGAGCCCAGGCGTGGATTTTTGACCACCGGTCTGCCATCCACCAAAGCCATTGTTTTTTCCGGAAAGACCGTATAGGACAGAGTCGGAGATCCGTCTCCCTCGCTGATAAGGATATTTATATACCCGGGTAAAAAAACCCCTGGGACGTAAGTTTCACCCTTTGGCAAATGGGATGCGCAAATAATGGCAATGGACCGGCTTCCATTGATGTCAGAGACCTTGGTGTACCATCCTTCAAACCATGGGCCGGGGCCGGGTGGAACATGTGGATTGTTGGATGAACTTGGAAACGTATCAGGGCTGTTTACGATGATCCACGAATAAGTATCGCTGCCTGCGGAACCTGATTCTTTTGCTACAAGGATATGAGAGGCTGCACTATTGTCCAGAGCCATATAATCATAGCTGTTACCTGTTGATTGGACCTCGGCTCCGTCTAAGTACCAGTTAAAATGACTGTTGTCCGGAAAACCGTAGACTTTAAACGTCGCTGATTCTCCGGGAAGAATCAAAACCGGGCTTTGGAGGGGGGTCCCCGAGAGGATACACCCGCCCAACGCGCTCAGCAGAAAGATTTGCAAAATAAATAATAATATAGTTTTCATGGCACGCACCTCCATATTTACTGTATATATGTGTTCCCTCTGACGCTTGGCAGCGTCGAGGAATTGTTACTGATCCATTTTAATAATTACATTTGGCTTAATCATTATATTTGGTGCAAGATATATCAAAATTTTTATTTAGCAAAAAATGTACCATACACAGTTAATACGATATTTTCGCTATTCTGCCACAGGCGAGTTATGGTACTAGATATAAACCCTAATAGAAATGATAGGGTTAACATGAAGCCAACAGGGAGACCCCATTTTCTTGCTGTCGCCGGTCTCATGATACAACTATGTATCGCTTTGAGGTGCGGAACAACGCCTTTGAATTTAAATTAAACGATATTCTCATGCAAAGTGCAAAGAAGAATGCCGGACAACAGTGCACGCATTTTTTCGGTAATGCTTTTTGATAGGCGCTGGCGCCTGTTTGGCTTCAGCCGCTATTGGTTTGGATTTTTGATTCAGTATATCAAGCTCTGGCGGCCTTGACGATTTTTATATTGAATTTTCAATATGGCACGCATTTTGAAATAATAACTCATGTGTCGCACCCCAAAACTCGACAAAATATGTAAACGCCATCCTTGCCACACAACGAATTGCGTTCACCAGAGGGTGCGAAATTTGAGTAATAACTTGAAGTCATAAAATCGGGAAACCCTAATTCATGAAAGGCGTGCTTTTAATGATGGCTGACCACGGGATTCGGACATGAAGGGACTGGAATTATCTGAAAAATATTTTAAGGCCTGTGGTTTGCCCATGATCCAGGAAAAATTCAGGCAATATTCATCCTGGATTGCTGCGGGCCTGGTGGGTGACGGCTCTGAATGTTTTGGATATGATGATGAGATCTCAAGAGATCACGACTGGGGGCCTGGCTTTTGTGTGTGGCTGAAGGAAGACGATTACCAGGCATTCGGTATGGACCTGCAGCATGAGATATCACTGCTGCCGCAGAATTTTTCAGGCCATGGGCCCAGACGGACGAGCAAATGGGGCTCAGACAGGGTAGGCGTGTTTCAGATTTCAGATTTTTTCAGCAAATTCATCGGAAGGGACCGCCTTCCGGAAACAAATGACGATTGGTTGTTTATTCCGGAAAATGCATTGGCTGCATGCACAAATGGTAAAGTGTTTTATGACCCCTCAGGGAAATTCAGCCACTGGCGGGACATCCTGTTGAAATTTTATCCTGAGGATGTCAGGCTAAAAAAAATAGCGTCCCGGTGTATGACCATTGCCCAGTTCGGGCAATATAATTTCGAACGTTGCTTGAAAAGAAAGGCGTATTTTGCTGCCCAATATGCTGAAACCAAATTTTGTGCAGATGTGATTTCCTTTGTTTTTCTGTTAAACAGAAGGTACACCCCTTTTTTTAAGTGGATGCACAAGGCGCTCGGGGAACTGCCGGTATTGGGTGAATGGACCCGGTTAAACATAGCGCACCTGGTGACTGCGGCCGACCATGAAGAAAAGACCGTCATCATCCAGGAGATTTGCCAAAAGATGATTGATACACTTCAGGATCAGGGCCTGAGCGATTCCAAAAGCGACTTTCTGCTCGAGCATGGTCCGAGCGTTCAAAGCAAGATAAGAGACAACCGGTTAAGACAGAGAAATGTCTGGATAGGGTAAAGGGAAGAGAGGGAAAGGCTGATGAATACCGGGGAAATGTGAAAAATGAATGATAATGCAAAGAGCCAGTTAATTGAGGATATTGTAGAGATTGAGCTGAAGATGTTTTTGACTGTCCCGGTCCTCGGGAAAGCCAGCTGCCAGGAGCAACCGGACACCTTTCAAAAGATGCGGAAGGCCCAGTTCGACACCTGGTCTGAGAAAACACTTGGTGGGTATCTGAAAGATCTCCAGACCGCCGAAAACCACGGAATGAATTTGATGACCCACAAGTACGCGCGCATGAGTCATTCCATCCCGCGGCAGAATGAAGATCCTTTGATCGAAAAAATCGTTCGCGCACAATATATCTGTCAGGAAGGTCTCATGAAAAAATACCCCTCCCTGATGAGGGGCGCAAGACCCCTCAAGAGTTCAGAAGACACAATCGATCAGACCTCATTTGAGACCTATCTCAGGTCAGAACTTGAAACATATTCCCACCAGACGCTGGCGGCGCTTTTCGAGGATATTGAGAGAAAAAGACAGGCAGGGGAAAGTTTGACCCAGAAGATCTACGAAAATATCATGAGGGAACTCGGGTTTGAATCGCTGGAAGCAGCAAATGCGTTTGCCAAAAAGTCAATTTCAAAAGTAAAACCATAATTCATTCCTTTGCGCATGAGCCAGGTGCATTGCTGTGCCCGACCATATGATTCCTTCCCCATATTTTAGATCCCTTCCAGAACCTGCCATTGGATTGTCACAAAACGACCATTTTTTGCTGTCTTATGATACAAAAGTGTATCATTTATAAATATGAGACAAGCAATTTATTTTTAAATTCAATGTTTTCAGTGTCTAAAGGCTCAGACAGATGATGGATTTCAAACCCTTTCGCATGATGTGTATCGCAAACAGGACTGCATTCGTTTTCCC
>JAUXCK010000298.1 GCA_030618925.1 Desulfobacteraceae bacterium | reverse complement strand
CGCAGCTATCGGCATTATCGTTGCCCTTCCCCTGACACCCTGGCAGCTGACCACCCTGGCGCTGATGCTCAATTTGTGTCATGAGCTTTTTGTCGAAACCGCTGTATTGAAAAAAACCGGAATCATTGTCTGGCCGATTGTGCTGATCCGTATCGGCGGTGCACTGCTGATAGGGGGCCTTATGAATATTATCGGACGATTGTGGGGTTAGAAAGGAGGGGTGTTGGACTGGACGGCAGTCATTCAAGACATCATCCAGGGCGGCATAAAAATAGCGGTTTGGATATTCGCGATTCTTGTTCCGCTGATGATCGTGCTGGAACTGATCAGGGATGCCAGGCTTCTGGACAGGATCGCTTCAGCCATGAGACCGGTGATGAAATTTCTCCGCCTGCCGGGCGAGGCAACTCTCCCATTGACAGCCGGTATCTTCTTTGGCATCTCTTATGGGTCGGGACTGATTCTTGCCTTTATTGAGGATGAGCACCTGAGCAAAAAAGATCTGATGCTCATCTGCATCTTTTTTGCGCTATGCCATGGAATGATCGAAGACCCTCTGGTCTTTGCAGCAATCGGTGCCAGCTGGTGGATCATTGTGGGGGTGCGGCTTGGCCTGGCAATCCTTTTCATGCTTGTTGCCACTCGCCTGCCGGGCAGAACCCGTGAACATTGATGGAAATATTTGGAGAGATGGAGGGAGGTTGAATTACTCTAAAAAATAATCCTGGTATAATCTATGAATCGTCTGCGCATGCCATTGACCTTTCCCTGAGAAGGTCTGAATATTCTCTTTTTCAAGGGACAATGCAATTTGATCAAAAGTTTCTCCCCTGTTCCGCATACCGGCGATGTGTTCCATCACCTTCTTACGTTTGGGGGCAATGGGTTTTTTGACCTTTTTCTTTTTCTTCCGGCCCTCATTGTGATCTAATAAAGCGTTCAACCCTTCTGATTTCAGATATTCAGTCAGATTTTCTATGGCATTTACTTTTTCTTCCTCTGCCCGGGTCCTGAGCTCGATTGCCCTGACCTGACGCAGCTGACTTTCAGAAACATTTTCAAAAAACTCTTTGATGATGGGAGAGAGTTCAGTCAGAAACCGGGCCAGCATTTCTTCTGTCTGAGGTCGTTTGTGTCTATTTTTTCGCCGATCATAACCGGACCGTTTGTCAGCGCCTGAATATTTATATTTCTCCTGACGATAATTTGCATTACCGCCAATACCGGGGTTTCTCATTGGCCGGGTATCATTTCCTTTTTGATGGGGTTTTATAAAATCACTCATTATGGGCGGCCTCCTTATGTTTATGGGTGTCCTGCCCCCCTCATGTTGAATTCAGACTTGATCTGAGCCAGATTGAGGGAGGTTCTTTTAGACATATATAGATCCCGTCACTTCTCAATAAATTCGGGCTGCATTCATAAAATACCCTTAATCCCCCTATAGAAAAGGGAGATGCAGTAAGAATGCCCGGACTTGTTGAAATGTGACTATATATCAGGATAAAGATTTGTTTTTTAAGCTTAATCCGACCCTGTGCAGGGAATATTTCCAGAGTAAACGCTAAGGGAAAAATGAAGCAAAGATTTTGAGCGATTTTAAGCGATGATGAAAAATAGTATACAACAATAAGGGCAAAAAAGCAAGTCGGAAATCAGGCGCAATCGTTCTTGACATTTTCCCCATATTCTTTTATATATTCCATTGATTCCCCTCTGAATTTTCTGGTTTATGAGACAAATAGATGACACCCTCAACAAATGATTCAACCCATATCCGGCAGACGCCTCCGCCTGGAACGCATCTGCTCATGTTTCGCGGCGATTCCCAGTCGTTTACGCTCACCCTGGCCGAAAAAACAAGAGGCAAGGCATGGGTTCGAACAAATATCGGGCATGCTGTCCTGTCCAGGGAAGAAGTCGTTCAGGGGGTAAACCAGGGCGCTGCAAAACTCGGCCGGGCCTGGTTTGACATCCCCATGGTCAGGATGGGTGATAAAGAATTCCAAATCACCCTGCCCCTTCGTGAGGTGGGGCATTTTGAAGCAAAATGTTTTTTTTTGGAACAGGGCTCCAGCATCCCTCTCTGGCCGGATGGAAAAAATGTGGCCGTCAATGTGGCCGGGGCGGATCTCTGCTGCGCCAACATTATTTACAACACCTTTGTCAGGCAGTTCGGACAAAACAAGTATGGTCAGGAACAACGCACAGATGTTGAAAAAGAGTGCATTGACACCCTTGATCAGGCAAGCTGGACCATCATTCCCCCCTCGGGAACATTTCGCGATTTAATAGAAGAGCTTGACTTTATTATCGGAACACTCGGCTGCCGGTACCTTCAGCTGCTTCCCATCCACCCGACACCAACGACCTATGCCCGGATGGGAAGATTCGGAAGTCCTTATGCTGCACTCAGTTTTACTGCTGTTGATCCTGCCCTTGCAGAATTTGATCCAAAGGCCACACCCCTGGAACAATTTATTGAACTGGTGGATGCAATTCATGCCAGGAAGGCCAAAGTGCTCATCGATATTGCCATAAACCATACAGGATGGGCTGCTGATCTCCACGAATCCCAGCCCCAATGGCTTGACCGTGATGAAGAGGGCCGAATCCAGGTGCCCGGCGCCTGGGGCGTTTTTTGGGCGGATTTGACCCGGCTCGATTATACCCATAAAGACCTGTGGCAATACATGGCGGACGTCCTCCTGACGTGGTGCAGACGGGGAGTTGACGGGTTTCGATGCGATGCCGGATATATGATCCCGGTGGCTGCCTGGACATACATCGTGGCCCTTGTTCGGGAGCAATTTCCGGATACCGTCTTTTTACTGGAGGGGTTGGGGGGAAAAATATCCGTCACCCGTGATATTCTGAATCTCGCCAACTTTGACTGGGCATATTCAGAGCTGTTTCAAAATTATGACCGGCACCAGATTGAACATTATCTGCCCCATGCCATAACCGTCTCAAAGGGGCAGGGGATAATGGTGCACTTTGCCGAAACCCATGACAACAACCGCCTTGCAGCGCGTTCTCACGCCTATGCGCGCATGCGAACGGCCCTCTGCGCACTTTGCTCGATAAACGGCGCATTCGGTTTTGCCGGGGGCGTGGAATGGTTTGCCTCCGAAAAGATCAACGTACATGAGGCAACCTCTCTGAACTGGGGAGCCGGCCACAATCAGGTGGACCCTATACGCCGCTTAACCACCCTTCTTAAAATTCATCCGGCCTTTCATGACAAATCCGATTTGGAACTGATTCCTCAAAAAGGGGATAAACAAATCACCCTGGTGCGCCGCCACCCGGAATCCGGCAAAACGCTCCTGATACTGGTGAACCTGGATGAAACAAATCATGCCCCGGTATCATGGGATTCCACTTGTATCGGATCAAACCCTTTCGAATTGATTGACTTATTAACTGGAACCCCGGTGACGCCCGTAACCGTTGACGGACAGCATACATGCATGCTTAACCCCTGCCAGGTTCTGTGCCTGACCGAAGACCCGAATGACATGGAATTGATTGAAACCGCCCTTCAGGAAAATATTCTGCTGCCGGATCGAATCAAACACCAAAAGCAAAAAGCAAAAGCACTGGATGTTTTCTGCTTTTACCGCGGCACCGATGATTATGGCGATTTTGACCCTGACCTGGCCGGCAAAAAACTTTCGGAAAACCCTGTTGGATTCTGCAGGGAAATGAACCCTCTGAGCGATGAATCCAGAGTCATTGTCTGGAATTGGCCTTTTGATGTGAAACGGGAAGTCATGATACCGCCGAATCATTTTCTGATGGTCAGGGCCGACTCAGCGTTTCGGGCATGCCTTATGGATAAGGACCGGACCCTGGCCCATGAAGAAAGCCTGGCATGTAATGACAGCACCTCATTTGCTCTTTTTTCACCCCTGGAAACGCCTGAAAATGTTTACCCGCTCATCCTGAAAATATCGGTTTTTACGGAAGGGTCCTGCCGGCATGCCGAAGGAAAGGTGCGGTACCTTCCGGCTGCTGAAAACGCATCCCTGCAAACAGTTTTCAGCCGGTCCGAGATCCTGTCCCGTCACCTTCAATTTATGGAAACCAATGACCGAGGCAGTCTCATGCGGGCCAATGTCTCGTGGGGAGAATTGAAAAGCCGCTATGATGCAGCGCTTGCCGCAAATTTAAATCCGGAAATGCCGGAAGACCGCTGGATCATGCTGACCCGGTGTCGTGCCTGGCTTGTATTCCAGGGATACTCTCAAGAAATCTGCAATGACTGCATTGATGCTTTTTATTTCGATTATGACGCGTACGGCACCTGGAAGTACCGTGTCCCGTGCGGTCAGGGAGAGCATATCTGCCTTTTCATACAAATGACCATGGGTAAAAAGGAAAATGAGATCCAGATGACCTTTTCACGTCATCTGTCTGAGGGAGCGGCCGGGCTTCTGGCT
>JAUXCK010000083.1 GCA_030618925.1 Desulfobacteraceae bacterium | reverse complement strand
GATTTGTCTTCCTAAGACCGCTTGGCCTCCGACTTGCAGCGGGTCAAAGTGCTCAATTAAACAATTTGGATCACTGATATCTTCTTGAAAAATCCGGGGAGGGGAATAGGTAACAAACGTATCCAGCAGTTCGGAAACCTTTCCCACACAGGCACCGATCAGAATATTGCCGAGTTCCTGCATTCCACCCTGCTCGAAAATGTCTTCCGGCGCATTTTTATCATCCCCAGCGCCCATTTTTTCGAAAACAGATATCAGATCTCGGCCTGCTCCTGCAGGAAAAACCAGCACGCCTGAGCCTTTAAACTCGCCCCAGAACTTCTGCTCAACAATGTCGTTCGGGGCCTCAGAATTGAGGGTCTCTTTCAGGTATGCCGGCAGGGCCCCAATACTGACAATGTGTATACTGGGAACGCTCAACAGCACATAGATATCAACCACTTCCGCAAGGTCAGCAGCTGCATTTCCAAATGCGATATTCATAATCTCCTGGAGTACATCTTTTTCTTCCTCAGAAAAAACAATCCCCGCCTCATCATTCATTCTGTTTTCCCGGAGCGTTTCGATTTTCAAAGCGGCTTTGGCAATGGCATCCTGGATCGATGATGCTTTTGCAGGCTTTTTTAACACGGTAAAAGCGCCAAGTGCCATAGCGCTTGAAATTGACTTTGGCTGAATATCTGCCGTCGTGACGATAATAATCGCATCTTCCTGGATCTCTCTTATGATTTCAATGGCTTTATATCCATCCAGGACAGGCATGGTCAAGTCCATAAAAATGATATCAGGCCTTAGTTCTTTAAATTTAGAGATGCCGTCCCGGCCATCAACAGCTTCAAATACCTCATACCCTTTATTTTTCGGGATACAGGTTTTAAGCATTCGCCGAGCAACCATGGAATCATCAATAATTAATATTTTGTCTGCCATATTCGATCCACCTTTTCCTTAAAGTCCTCTTCCATTTCGAAAACAAAAACACCGTGTGGAATAATCTTCCGGATTATAACAGGTCTCCTGAAAAGAGCACGTTCAAATAATACCTGGAAATATCATCAACCCGGTTAAAGGAATGTTGCGGGTTGATATTTCGTTCCGAAATTTCATTTCTGATATTCGAGGCCGTTGTTTTTCCAAGTTCCACACCAAACTGATCAAAGGGATTGATATCCCAAACAAATGCTTCTAATACGGTCTTTGCCTCATAAAAAGAGAGCAAACGGCCAATATTTTCAGGAGACAAATCTTTCAGAACAAGTGTTGAAGAGGGTCTGTTGCCTGAAAAAGATCTGGTTTTATCTTCTTGTTCATGTCCAGCGGCAAGGGCGGCAGGCTGGGAAATAAGGTTGGCCCATAATTCCTGATGATTTGTGACGCCTTTGGATTTGCTTTCATATCCGTCATAAGAGGGGTTCACAACCCCGATAAAATCAATGGGAAATGGGCGCCCTTGATGCGCCAGCTGAAAAAAGGAATGCTGTGCATTCGTTCCGGGTTCACCGAAAACAATCACTCCGGCCGGCTTCTCCAAATCTTCTCCCTCCGTAGTGACCGACTTGCCGTTACTTTCCATATACAACTGCTGGATATGGGGGGCCAGCTTGCACAGCGGTGTTGCATAAGGGATAATCGCAGCAGCTGGATATCCCAGAAAATTATTATTCCAAACCCCCAGGAGTGCCGCAATCAACGGAAGATTTTTATCTGGAGATGCATTTTTTGCATGGAGATCCATTTCTTCCGCACCTTTTAAAAACCGTTCAAACCGGTCGTATCCCAGATACAGGCTAAGGGGCACTCCCCCAACCGCCGAAGTGACGCTGTATCTGCCGCCTATATAATCAAACATGTCAAAAGACGCAAGGACAGGGGTCGAGGGGTCATGCCCGGGCGAACCTTTAGCGGTCACGGTAATGACGTGCTGTTCTGGAGGAATCTTGTTTTCTTTCATAAAAGAATAGGCCTGATTCATGTTGGCCAGGGTCTCAGCGGTGGTGTAGCTTTTTGAGATAACGATCCATAAGGTGGTGTCAGGATCAATTTTGGACAGGATTTCACTAAAATTGTGAATGTCTACATTTGAAAGAAAATGAAGTGACAAGCCCTTGTCGGCAAACCCACTCAGTGCTCTGCCGACAAACTCTGCACCGAGATATGACCCGCCAATTCCGATGATGACAATGTGCTTAAACGGTTTCCCCGTTGAACCGGTGATGGCGCCGGAATGGACCTTTCCCGCAAAAGATTTTATGTTGTCACGCCCCGCGATAATTTCCGGCATGACATCTGTTCCGTCGACAAACAGGGGCTCTGATGAAAACTGCCTTGTTGCTGTATGAAGTGCCGCTCTTTTTTCAGAACCGTTTACTTTCGCTCCATTCATCATTTTATGAAATGTTTTTATCAGAGAAAGGGATTCGGCAAGTTCCAACAAAAGGGTCAACCCTTTTTCATCAATGCGCTGCCGGGAAAAATCATAGAAAATACCGCCGCCTGTTAAAGAAAAATTTTCCAGCCGACCCTTTTCAGATATCAGATGCTTCAGGTGTTTTTCCGGCCGGCCCATGGTGTCTGCATGCTGGTCCAACTGCTTCCAGATATCCTGTTTTATATTTTTAGATTCAGACATTAAGTTCCCCGGGTGTTATGTATGACAAAAAACAGTCGGCGCCGGCAGACACACCCAATGTGTCAGACAGCTGAAACGCTGCACGGATAATAGCATCAAATCTGCCTTTTCAATATGAAAGTTTGATCTTTGGAGTGGACATGGTGTAAAATGTAAATTACTCAAGTTTCGCACCCCAAAACTCGACAAAATATGTAAACGGCAAGGATGGGGTTTCAGGTGAAGCGCCAGAAACGTGTTTTGCCTGGTTTTGCTTGATTTTGCCTGGTATTGATATCTTGGATATTAATTGATAATAAACCCTGATTAATAGACACTCTTATTATAGTTGATATTGGCAGTGGAATCAACGGGAATTATTCTCAGCTTTAATAAAGGAATGGGTCATAATGACAAATTTCTCCCAGGAAAAAATTGCAGCTCTTCTTGACAAAGGCGTATCCATCCCAAACCCTGAGACTGTTTATATTGCTGAAGAGGTTCAGGTGGACAGGATCTCAGGTCATGGCACCATTATCTATTCCGGGTGCAAGCTCTTCGGGAAATCCACCCTTATTTTAGATCATGCCAAACTGGGTTATGAAGCCCCTGTTACAATTGACAGCTGTCTGATCGGACCGGAAACCGAGCTAAAAGGCGGATTTTTCAAACAAGCTGTTTTCTTAAAAAAAGTGATTATGGGATCCGGGGCACAGGTACGTGAGGGGACGATCCTTGAAGAGCAGGCAAGCGTGGCGCACACGGTCGGCTTGAAACAGACGATTCTATTCCCTTTTGTCACCCTGGGCAGCCTGATTAATTTCTGCGATTGTTTTATGGCCGGGGGAACGGGGCGGAAAAACCATAGTGAAGTCGGAAGCGCCTTTATTCATTTCAATTTTACACCAAACCAGGACAAGGCCACCCCATCGATGATGGGAGACGTCCCCCATGGTGTGATGCTGAATCAGGCGCCGATCTTTCTGGGAGGGCAGGGGGGGCTCGTGGGACCCTGCAGACTGGCTTTTGGCACGATCACTGCTGCAGGTACCATTAACAGAAAAGATGAACTGAGACCGGGACGATTGATCCTGGAAGGGGGCCGGAAAGGAATCAATATTCCCTATTCACCGGGAATGGTTCAAAACGTAAAAAGAGTTGTGATCAACAATCTCGTTTATATCCTGAATATGGGTGCACTCATGCAGTGGTATATGCATGTCCGGTCACAATTCATTTCAAATGATTTTCCCCAGACCCTCTTGACCGGTTTGATTGACACCCTTGATGCAGGGATACATGAAAGAATCAAACAATTAAAAAAATTATCTGAAAAAATGTATGATTCTGGTAAATTAGATGAAAAAAGCAAAGCTTTGTATGATAATTTTTCAGAACTAGAAAATACATTGGCCAACATAAATGAATTTCAAGGAAACAAGGAGATTAGAAATGCCTTTCTCGACACAATTGATAAAAAAATTAACGCCAATACCAACGATTATCTGATTGTGATCAAAGACCTTGGCAAAGCGGATACAAAAGCCGGCATCTCATGGCTTCAAGGCATCGTGGATCAAGGACTGGCTGAAATTATCAAAAAAATCCCTGTGTTTGGAACCAACCGCTAAAGGGGAGGTTGCATGGAAGAACTTTTCGGTACAGACGGCATAAGGGGATTGGCCAACGAATACCCCATAACATCTGAAATGGCCCTGAGGGTAGGGCGGGCAGCTGCAGCTCTTTTTTGTGACGCATCCACAAAAAACCAAAAAATTATCATCGGCAAAGACACCCGCATTTCAGGAACCATGCTGGAACATGCCCTGATCTCCGGCATCGCCTCTGCGGGAGTAGATGCCTGTCTGACCGGTATTCTGCCGACACCGGGGATTGCATGTCTCACAGCCATGCACGGGGCTTCTGCAGGCATCGTTATTTCAGCTTCCCATAATCCATTTTTTGATAATGGCATCAAACTCTTTAACCAGGACGGGTTTAAACTTTCAGAACAAACCGAAAAAAAATTCCAAAACATGATTGTTGACGAACAGAATATAAATATAAGCAAAGGGATACAGGAAACAGGCAGGGTTCACTCTATTCCAGAAGCCAGTGAGAGCTATATCAATTTTCTTAAAAACACCCTTCCTGAAGGGTTTTCTTTGAAAAACCTCAAAATTGTCATTGACTGCGCCAACGGGGCAACCTATCGGGTTGCACCAATGATTTTTCAGGATCTCGGAGCGGAACTGCTAACGCTTTTTGCAGAACCTGACGGTAAAAATATCAACGACCACTGCGGATCACAATACCCTGAGATTCTAGCGGAAACAGTTCGCAGAGAAAAGGCGGATATTGGTCTTGCCTTTGATGGAGACGGCGATCGGTTGATCGCGGTCGATGAAACAGGGAGAAAAATAACAGGGGATCAGATCCTTGCCGTGTGTGCCAGGATGTTAAAGACCCGGGGGATGCTGAAAAACAACATTATGGTCAGCACCGTGATGAGCAACCTTGGGCTGGGAATGGCCATGAAGAAAATGGATATCCTTCATTTAACAACCCGCGTGGGCGACCGGCATGTGATGGCGGAAATGGTGTCACACCATGCGATTATCGGCGGAGAAGATTCAGGGCATATCATTTTCCTGGATCATCACACAACCGGTGACGGTCTGCTTGCGGCCCTGCGTCTCCTGGAAGCAATGTTGCTGGCGTCTAAACCCTTGTCAGAACTCATCAGGGTGATGGATGTTTTTCCCCAGGAACTCATCAATGTCGATGTTGAGTCAAAACCGGATATCCATACGGTTTCTGAGATCACGGACATCATACAGAATGTTGAAGAAAAACTGGGCAGCAAGGGGAGGGTGCTGGTTCGTTATTCCGGGACCCAGCCCATGTGCCGGGTCATGGTAGAAGGGCCGTCAATTGATGAAACAAAGGCATATTGCAGAGACATTGCAGATGTCATCAAGAAAAAACTGGGTTAGATTGGTTTAATCCCTGCTTCCGCCAAATATCGCCAACAAAAACTGAAACATCAGAATAAAATCAAGATAGAGTTTGAGGGCCCCCAATATGGCCCCTTTTCTGGCGACACCCGGGTCAAGATCGGCGGGTTGTGTGAGGGCCATGCGCTTCAGCTGCTGTGTGTCATAGGCTGTCAAACCAATAAAAATAAAGACCCCCAGATAGCTGATCATCATGTGCAGTCCATGACTGCCGATAAAAATATTAACAATCGTTGCGATTAAAATTCCAAAAAACCCCATGATCATGAATTGCCCGAGTCCGGTGAGATCCCTCTTGGTCACCATGCCGAAAATACTGCAGGCGGCAAAGGTCCCGGCGCAAATGAAAAAAGTCGATGCAATGGAGGTCATGGTATACACAAGCAACAGCACCGAAAGGGTCGCGCCATTCATTGCTGCGTAGAGAACAAACATGGCTGTTGCGGTTGATGCCTTCATTTTGGACATTCTTGCGCTAATTGAAAAAACAAGCACGAGTTCCCCGATAATCAAACCAAAAAAAATAAGCTGGTTGCCAAGGATCAGATTTCTCAAGGATTCGGTGTTTGCAACAAAATATGCCACAAAACCGGTCAGGGCCAGGCCAAAGGCCATCCAGTTGTAAACGCTTCGAATAAAGCTGTTGACCATCACCTGGGCCTGTTCTTGTTTGATCGATATGGATTGCTGCATTTTTTTCTCCTATTTTATATGTTTTATTTAATTTTTTCAGTATGTTAATTAATTTATGGTGATTTCTGATAAACTTTCGGGCAGTCAGATGATCAAGAGAAGCGACGCAGTATAAAGCGCGATCAACCATTTTGTGCCAACACACTAATAATAACACACTTGATGTGATTTTCAAGATATGTCCGGGATTTTATGTGCGGGATTTAATTATTTTACATTTTTTTTTAAAACCGATATATTAAAAACGATGACAGGCCCTTTATCATGTTAAAGGATGAAGCCAAGCGAAAAGAATACGAACAGGTCCGCATAGATCTCTCTCGGCGAGGGCATGCGATCTCATCGGCGAGGTGAATTCATCATGAAAACCGAACACCTGTATCAGCAGTTGATCGAACTGGCAGAAAAACTGGATATTGCCGTTTCAGAACAAAATTTGAAACCTGCTTCAGGCATGACTATCAATAGCGGCTTGTGTATTTTAAGGGGCAAACAGCAATTTATTATGGACAAACACAACTCTGTTCGCACGAAAATGGAAATACTTGCGTCGTGCCTCAGTACCATGCCGCTTGAAAATATCTATATTGTGCCGGCTGTTCGTGATATTCTTGAAAAATATAACGCCAAATCACCTTAACCCCACCCGAAATCCTTTCTCGACATTTCACATCTAAATAGCCTTCATAACGCATGTCTTTATTTTACCTGTCTTTATGCTACCAAACCTAATGTTTTAATAGGGGGCTTGAAATTTTTTTAAACTGCCCGGAACAGGGCTATGCTTCGACGCGATCTGAACAGGATTTTAAAAAGTTTACATAATATATCTTATCGGACGTTAT
This sequence comes from Desulfobacteraceae bacterium, assembly GCA_030618925.1. Classification (GTDB taxonomy): domain Bacteria; phylum Desulfobacterota; class Desulfobacteria; order Desulfobacterales; family SURF-7; genus JAUXCK01. The sequence goes on along the minus strand of JAUXCK010000083.1, from coordinate 1,865 downwards.
GGGGCGAGGAATGATTCCAAGATCAGAAAATGATTAAAGATTGAATGCAGTGACCAACTGTGATAGATAAGCTCTGTTGGAATTTAAATTGTTGAACCCTAGTGTGGTTAACCTTATATGAACCCGAATAAGCCATTCATGTGAAACCAATCGACACATCCATAAAGCACACCCTCTATACCATCACCCAACTTACGGCTGAAGTTAAAACTCTTCTTGAAGAAAGCTTCCCAATCATATGGATTACTGGTGAAATATCCAATTTCAGCAGACCGGCTTCAGGCCATTTTTATTTCACCCTCAAGGACAAACACGCTCAAATCCGGGGGGTCATGTTCAAGGGGCAAAACAAACGACTCCTGTTTGAACCTGAAAATGGAATGCAGATCACAGGCCTCGGCAGGCTAAGTGTTTATGAACCCCGGGGGACCTATCAGATTATCCTGGAGCACCTGGATCCCAAGGGCGTCGGTGCATTGCAGGTTGCCTTTGACCAACTCAAGACAAAACTCGCTCAAGAAGGCCTGTTTGATGATGCTATCAAAAAGCCCCTGCCGCTTCTCCCCCAAAAAATCAGCATTATTACCTCACCCACCGGCGCTGTTGTTCATGATATCATTCAAATTATATACCGGCGTTTCCCCAATGTTCATCTTGAAGTCATACCAGTAAGCGTTCAAGGAAACCGGGCAGCCGGTGATATTGTGGATGCCCTTTCAATGTTAAATTCAAGAGGCGGGTCTGATGTCGCTATCCTCGCAAGAGGCGGTGGATCACTGGAGGATCTCCAACCGTTTAATTCAGAAAATGTTGCGCGGGCGATCTATTCATTAGCCATACCCATCATCTCTGCCGTGGGTCATGAAACAGATTTTACCATCTCTGATTTTGTGGCGGATTCAAGGGCATCAACCCCATCTGCAGCAGCTGAACTTGTTGTACCCAACAGGCATCATCTAAAAAAAACATGCAATACACTGACCCTGCAGCTCAAAAACAACATGGCCCAGGTTTTGAATCAAGCCAGGTTTCTGCTGGAAAGAGTGTCAGGGCAAATGACGGATCCCATAAAAAAAATTCAGGATCTTCGATTAAAATCAGATGATCTTTTGACTAAACTGATTCTGCTTTTTTCTCAGGAGAGCCAAAAAAATCAAACCCATCTGAGACGTCTCAGAGAAAAATTATCTAGTGAGAGCCCTTTACGCACCCTCTCAGAATCAAAGCTAATACTTAAACAAAACTATGATAATATATTTAAATCATTTAAAAATTATATAAATTCTCAAGAATATGAGACCCAGAAACTGCATGCCAGACTCCGTGCACTGGATCCAGCATCAATTCTAAAACGGGGCTATAGCATTACCCGTACAATACACGAGCAGAAGGTGGTATCTGAGGCAGAAACGGTTTCTATTGGTGAAGGCCTTGAAGTGCTGCTTGCCAAAGGGTCTTTGTTCTGTATTGTGGAAGGAAAAACACCTGATGTCAAAAAAAACATTTGAACAGTCCATGAAACAGCTTGAGCAGATAGTCGGGGAGCTTGAATCCGGTGAATTGTCCCTTGAAAAGGCACTTCAGAAATTCGAGGAAGGTGTTAAGCTCTCAAAATCCTGCACCGAGAAACTGGATAAAATCGAGCAGAAAGTAACCCTCCTCTTGAAGGATCATGCAGGGAATGAGGTTGAGCAGCCGTTTATGGACGATTCCCCGGACGATTTTTGAAAATGATGACTCACACGGCAATTAAATTAACTTTTTATCCATGTTAGACTTAAAAACATATCTGACAGAAAAACAAAACCAGGTTGACGCCAGACTCACAGAACTCCTGGCCGTCAACCCGGAATCCAACAAGTTAT
>JAUXCK010000311.1 GCA_030618925.1 Desulfobacteraceae bacterium | reverse complement strand
GATGTGGGAATAACCACTATTGGCATCATTATTTCAGTCACCGACGGAACGGAAACAGATTCGCTACCCGCATTTGATCTAGGGGTGACATCCGCAGGGCCCTGAAAACATGAGTAAGATCAGGATCTGAAGTTGACAAACGGTTTTAATAACACCCGCCCCATCAAGACGGGACGGTTGTTTCAGGGTGATTTGGACGGCAACAGGACAAAGCTGAAAACAAATCTGTCCACCACCCGGCTGCCGACCCTGAAGTAAGCGCCTTTGGGGTATTTTGGGCCGGCTGCCTTAAGAAGCTTGCCGTGAAAGCATTCCCGATCCGTATCCCAGGAAAGAGCGGCCTCCTTGTAATCAATGTATTCCTGCGCAAGGGGAAAAAACGCCTTGAATCCAGCCTCTTTTGCTGAAAAAATCCGCATGAACATCAGTCGACTCTGTGATTCATCGGCATGGATCTGCTCAAGCTCCTCCTTAAGGCATGTCAACCTGTAAACATTGGGAGATAGATTCCTTTTAAAATTTTCAATATCAACGCCAATCCCGTCCGATCGATCCGCCGGGCACACCGCGCTGACGGCCACGCCGGATGAATGCGTTATTGCCCCCACATAGCCTTCCGGCCAAATGGGTTCATTGGAAGGGCCCTTTGGTACGGGCGGCGGAGATTCTATTCCCGCCCGCATCATTGCGTGAAAGCTTGCAGCCCTTCCCATTAAAAATTCATCTCTCCTTTTCCGAACAGCCCTGGGACTCAAAATCCTCTCTTCTTCAGGAGAAAGCGCATAACGCCCCAAAGTGTCCATGGTAACGACTGAAAATCCCACGTAATCAGGAAAGGGGGTTGTTATCATTAACGCCGCACGATCACTCATCAATAAACCTTTAAACAATAAACCTATAAACGACAGCCCTTCAACACTTCCAGCAGGTCTTCTTAAATCCAAAAAATAATATATCACAATTTCGTTCCATTTTCACCCTGTCAAATAAAAACCCCAAAAAAACCGGCACCCTTCATGCGCATATAATACGTCCCTGGTCCACAGCATTTTCTTGTAAATGTATCACAAGCGCGGTCTTGACCGCCTGGCAGTCCTCTCCTTTTCAAGGGAAGTCCATACGTCTAACATGTCTGTAAAGATTGACAGACTATTAAAAATTCCCTAAAATATAAACGGTTATATTGATTCAGGTATAAAATGCCGCTCCCGAAGCCTCTTGGGGCCGAACCCTGGACGACCAAATAAATTTATTGAGTCACAAAAACGATTAAAGAAAAGGAACAGGTACTTCATGCCCGGAATTAAAGAAAAAATTGAGGGTGCTTTCCAGCACCTGGGTCATGTGCTCTACAGGCACCCCGTCAAAATTCTGTCACTCCTGTTTGTGGTCGTGGGCATCATGGTGTACCTGAACGCCCACGGGACGGTGGATACATCAGCAAGTGCCATGCTTCGGGATGACGATCCAACAATGCAGGACTACAATGATTTCCTGGACCAGTTCGGGCGGTCTGAATTGATCATTATTGCCATCAAATCCCCACAAATTTTCACTAATGCTTTCCTCTCAAAGCTTAAGGCGTTTCACACTGAATTGGAAAATGAAGTGCCTCACGTCAGGAACATCAACAGTCTGATGAACGCCAGAAGCACCAGGGGAAAAGAAGATACATTAATCGTTGAATCACTTCTGGACGGCTGGCCGGAAAAGCATGTTGACTTATCCGCCTTCAGGCAGAAGGTGATGAACACCCCCTACTACTTAAACAACATTATCTCAGAAGACGGCCATTTAACAGCAGTTGTAATAGAACTCGAGGCATCGATGGCTGATATCTCTGAAAAAGACGAAGCACTTCTGGACAGTTTTGATGAGGACATATTTATCAGTGAGGCAGAGGGAATCGGGCAACGCACTTTATCTGAAAAGGAGCATAAAGACATTATCTCTGCAGTCAATCAGATTGTAAACCGAAACCAAAGCCCTGACTTTTCCCTGGCCATGGCGGGACTGCCCGTCATTACCGATGTCTATAATCGTGCCACTGCAAATGATATGCAACGCTGCATGCGGCTTGCCATGGCGTCGGCGCTCTTCTTTATCGCCCTGCTTTTCCGACGGGTTTCAGGCATTATCCTTCCAGCCGTCATCGTACAGTCGTCTATTTTTTCCACACTCGGGCTGATGGTCCTTTTCAACAAACCCATCACAGAATTAAGCATGATCATACCTGCGTTTTTGATTTCCGTGGGAATTGCCGGCGCCATTCACATCCTGACCATTTTCTACCGGCACCTTCAGCAGGGAAACAGCAAGGAGGATGCAATTGCATACGCCCTTGGGCACTCCGGACTGGCCATTGTCCTGACAAGTGTGACCACCGCCGGCGGTCTCCTCTCCTTTTCCTTTACAGAGCTTACTGCCATCGCGGATATGGGAAAATTCTCTGCAGCCGGTGTCATGTTCGCCCTCATCTACACCATTTTCATGCTTCCACCCTTTATCGCTCTTATTCCCATCAAGCCCAAAAAAATAAAGACAAAAGACAAAAAAATCGGACCGATGGATCGAACGCTCACATTCTTTGCTGACGTCTCATCAACCCACCCCAAAAAAATACTTGGGGCATGCCTGATGATCTTCCTGATATCTTTTGCCTTTCTTTTCCAGCTCAGTTTTTCCCACAATCCAATGGATTATTTCCCTGACACCATGAAGATCAAAAGAGATGTTCAGCTTATCGACAATAAATTTAAGGGTATAACGACGCTTGAGGTCATCGTCGATACCCGGAAAGAAAACGGTATCCATGAGCCCGGCATTTTAAACAGTATTGAAAAACTTTCCCGGACACTTGAAACAATCAAGACCAATACCGTATCCATAGGAAAAATTTTCTCCATTAATGACATCCTAAAAGAAAGCAATCAGGCGCTGCATGACAATTCGCCTGCCTTTTACACAATTCCCGGGGATCGAAAAACCATTGCCCAGCAATTATTTCTGTTTGAAAACAGCGGATCAGAGGATTTGGAAAGGATTGTTGACAGTCAGTTCAGTAAAACACGCATCACCCTTAAAACTCCGAATGTGGATGCGGTTATTTATGAGAAATTCCTGAAGGATATAAAACGCCGGTTCAATGACGAGTTTCAAAACAAGGCCGATATCACGTTAACCGGCGGCGTCGTCCTGCTGGCAAGGACCGTTCCGGTTGCTTTGCGGAGCATGGCCAAAAGCTACATTGCTGCATTTCTTGTGATTATGTTTTTTATGATTTTGCTGATGGGAAATATTAAACTGGGTATCCTCAGCATGATCCCGAACCTGTTGCCCATTATCATTGTCATGGGCATACTGGGAATGAGCCGCATCCCGCTAAACCTGACGACGATCATGATCGGCAGTATTGCCATCGGCCTTGTTGTGGATGACACCGTCCATTTTATGTACAATTATCAAAAATATTACGCCTTGAAAAAAGATAATGATGCAGCGATTCATGAAACCCTGTTCGGCACAGGCCGGGCCATGCTCATCACCTCATTAATTCTCTGTTCAGGTTTTTTTGCCTTAATGTTTGCCTCACTCCATCACATGGTCAAATTCGGCTTTTTTACCGGTGTGAGCATCATTCTTGCCCTTTTGTCTGATTTTCTGCTGGCGCCGGCCCTGATGACCCTGGTTTCCGATAAAAAAAATGATGCGATAGAAAAGTAGACGCCATGGAAACTCTCAAATCAACCCCAAAAAGACCTTGCCATTTCATCAAGCATGTGATACCTAACAACTTAAGTTGATAAAGTTTAATATTATTTTATAACCTCATCGAAAAATCGCATGAAACTGGAATGACAGGATAGAAAAGGATACGGCTGCTTGACGCGGGTTCTTTTATCTTGCCTGCCTTATCATTTACTTTAAACAGGTGTTGAGATACTCAAATAATGCCTGTTTATAATTGGAAGATTTATATTTTATAAAAAAACAAGGATCATGAGTTAAAACATATATCTTATTCCAAAAGAGGTTTCTATGAAAAAGGCTTTATCCCCAATCATCACACTTCTTCTATGTTGTTTATTATCAGGATGCTGGGTATTGACTTCCCCTGAAACTGATCAAGTCGTTGGTCGTGTGGGTAACCCTATAGAATTTGTTGCAATAAAGAAAGTCGGATCGTAGCCATGTCGTTCTGTGAG
>JAUXCK010000309.1 GCA_030618925.1 Desulfobacteraceae bacterium | reverse complement strand
TCCGACTTATGATTCTCAAATCGGGCAGCGGTATTTTTTTTATCAGATTTCGGGTTTCCTCGGGCATGGATATAATCATATCTTTTAGCGTGTTCATCTCACCGTAATCGGCAAAACTCGAAATAACCGACCGGCTCGATTTTAAAGACGGTTCCAACAGTTGAATATTTATGCCGTCTGCCGGCATGTAGTTTTTCAACGCCTTGACACAATAATGAATGGCGATTCTTATGTCTAAATTTTCACTCAGCGCCAGCGAAACTTCCCTGTAAAACGTATCTTTGTTGATCATTTTTTCATCTCATTGGAAGTGATTAAAATTTTTACCAAATACGGTACTTTGTCTATCCTGAGATTGATTTGCAGTTAGATAAAATATATTATTTTTTCAATATGTTAAGCTGTTATTGGTTTATTCAAAGAAAGACCATAACACATATTCACCGGATATGGTATCTTTTTTGACCATATCCAGTGAAAAGGATCAAAAAGTGATGTCAAAATGTGACCTTTATTTGTAACATATTGAATATCTAAGAATAAAATTCTCTGGCACGTTCTGTGCGTTTGCTCAATTTCTGGTTTGCTATATTCGATATCGCGCTGACAGATTAATCTGCATCATTTCTTGTGGACTGTGATGAATGAAATAAAAGCTTGTGAATTATGATGAATGACATAAAACAATAGTGAATACATCAAAGAGAAAGTCATGCGGGATGTGATTGCTAAACTCGAAAGATTTTAAAAAGGAGATATAAAGATGGGAAAATGGATGGACGGCTACATGGAAAAGCTGGCCGTGAATCATGAAGAAAATCTTGCTGCCGGCGGGGCAGATCGAATCGATTTGCAGCACAAGCTTGGCAAGCTCACGGCTCGCGAACGGATTGACTACCTGGTAGACTCCGGCACATTTACGGAGCTGGGGTCTCTTGTAAGGGATCCCCGGGCAGTACCGGGTGAACTCGACAAACCCAGCCCGTCGGATGGCGTGGTCATGGGATCGGCTCAGATTAACGGCCGGCAGGTCATGGTCTATGCCACGGACTTTACGGTCATGTCCGGGGCGCTGGGAGAGCAGGGTGCCTGGAAGATTGCCGAGCTGGTGCAAATGGCCGGCATGCAGCAGGTTCCCATTATCGGCATTTTTGATACTGTGGGATCCCGTATCGGTTTCACCCAAGGGGCACCCGGGCTCTTTGGCCTGGCACGGCTGATCCGCAACTACTGTCTTTATTCAGGCGTCATTCCCCAGATTGCCCTGGTGCTGGGCCCATGCGCAGGCCCCATTGCGCAGGTGCCTGTGCTGTCCGATATTTTGATCATGAATGAGAAAACCGGGTTTTTGTGGATGGGGGGAGAGATGACCTCTGAAGACGCCGGTGACGCGGATTTTCACATGAGAATAAGCGGCCAGGTGGATCTTCTGGCGGAAAGCGACGAAGAAGCCATGGACCTGGCCAAAACCCTTCTGACGTTTGTGCCGCAGAATTGCTGGGAAAAACCCCCACGGACGGCATCGACGGATGACCCGGAACGGAGGGAAGAGGCCTTGTTGGACATCATGCCGGACAATCCTAAATTCACCTATGATATCCACGATCTTATTGAATTGATTGTTGATGATGGCGAATTTTTTGAAATCAAGGAGGATTTTGCCCCCAACCTGACGGTGGGATTGGCCCGGTTCGATGGGATGCCGGCGGGTATCGCTGCCAGCAACCCGGAAGAACTCAGCGGCATTATGGAGCCGGATTCTTCTGATAAATACGATCGCTTCATGATGTTTCTCGACACTTTCAATATTCCGCTGGTGACCTTTTCCGATACAACCGCTTATCCCCCGGGGGATATTTGGGAACGGAGGGGTGTTATTCGTCACGGGGCAAAGAACCTTCACGGATATTCCAACATCACCAGCCCAAAAGTCACTATCGTGCTTCGCAGGTCCTATGGTGGCTCAAATATCACTATGGGGTGCACCAAGATGGGGCCGGACTACATTTACGCCTGGCCCAGTGCCGAATTCGCCCCCACAGGACCGGAGTCCATCGTGCTGGCGATCTTTCACAAGCAGCTTGCCAAGGCAAAGGAAGAGGGGAACTATCAGGAGATACATGATTTTTATTTGAACATCCTCAAGGAACAATTCAGCGTCATGAATCTTGGAAAGACATTTACCACTTACTATACCGTACAGGAAGTCATCGACCCCAGGGACACGCGCGTGCGCATTGTCAGGGCATTGCAGGCAACGGTCGACAAACGGGAAGAGACACCGGCGAAAAAGCGAACCATAAAACCTGCCTGATGAGGCGGCGGAGGAGATAAAAATGGGCGAAAGAATGAACCAGGCCATACAAAAATATCTGGATATCCAGGAAAATAACAAACTGGGCGGTGGGAAGAAGTACATGGACCGGCAGCACGAACGGGGGAAGTTGACAGCCCGGGAGCGCATCGATATCCTCATCGATCCGGGCACCTTTCGTGAATTGGGCACCTGCGTCAATACCACAGGCGTGCGGATCGACGGCGCCGCACCGGACGCACCCTGTGACGGAATCGTTCTCGGGACGGCCGAAGTTCACGGACGGATGATGATGATTCATGCAGCGGATTTTACTGTTTTGGGTGGATCGACAGGCGCACAGGGCCTGCTGAAATTCGCCCGGGCATTCGAGCTTGCCGTTCAGTGGGGGATACCCATGCTTCACCTGATGGATTCTTCGGGCGGCCGCCTGGGGTACCGTGATGTGGACATTGCCGGGATTGACTGGTGGTTCAGGACCCAGTCCCGCTTTTCAGGGGTGGTTCCCCAGATTACCGTCCTGATGGGACCCTGCATTGCCGGCGGGGCATATCTCCCGACCCTGTGCGATCTTCTTTTCATGAGCCGTATTTCCGCCAATTTGTGGCTGGGCGGGCCGCGTCAGACCCAGGCCGCTACGTCTGAAGTAATTGACAGCAATGTGGGCGGCGCAGACTACCATATGCAGTTCACCGGCACCTGTGATGTGGTGGGTGAGGACGACAAAGAGACGTTGCTCAAGTGCCGTGACATGGTTCGCTACCTGCCGTTAAACTACCGTCAGAAGCCGCCGGCATGGAATCGGACAGATAGTGCTGATCGGGAAGTGGGTGAACTGGCAGACATTGTCCCGGATGATTTTAGCGAAACATATGACATGCACGACGTCATCAAGGCCATCGTGGATGAGGGCGAGTATTTTGAGATTAAGGATGAATATGCCAAAAACTTGATTTGCTGCTTCTGCCGGTTTGATGGCCGCAGCGTGGGACTCGTGGCCAACAATCCCAAGTACCCGGGCAGTACCATTGAGGTGAACACCTGCGACAAGTACTACCGGTTTTTACAGCTCCTGGACGCGTACAACCTGCCCCTTGTCAATTTGGTGGATACACCGCCGGTGGTGCCGGGGGAAAAAGAGGAAGCCCGGGGATTGATCCGGCATGTGGGAAAGGTCCTTGATGTATATGCCACCACCACAGTCCCCAAAATTGGTGTGGTCCTGCGGGAGGCTTATGCAGATGCCGGCAGCCTCATCATGAGTGGACTCAAAGGAATGGGGGCAGACCTGACCTATGCCTGGCCCATTGCCCGATTCGCCGTAGAGGCATCGGCCCTGGATTATGGAAAGGTTTTGGGAGACTGCATTGAACCGGACGCGAACGAGGCCTACTGGAAATGGTCCAGAGAAAAGGTGGACATTTTTGAAGTGGCCCGTTCCGCGACTGCACAGATGGTGGATGAAATTATTTTGCCCAAAGACACGCGGATCAAGATCATCGAGGCACTCAAGATCACGGAGAACAAGGAAGAGGTCCTTCCCAAACGCAAAAAACGGCACGGGTCTTCGCCGAGTTGACCCGGCTGCCCGTGAAATCTCAGGGGTCATGAAGTATTAATCCGGCAATAAATAGACTGATAAAAAAATAGAGAACTCAGCAATAGCAACATTTACAGTATTTCCTGATCGGGTATTTTGTTGCCAGGTTAATAAAAGCAAGATAGAAGTGCTGGAAAGGGGAGGGTGGAGGACAATTAATCATGATCGGCTAAACCAAAGGAGGTGCGGTATGAAATCAAAGGTTCTGGTCCTTTTTATTTTTTTACTCGTGTCATTTTTGTCAGGTGTTGGCGCAACAACTGCCAAGGAGATCGTCGTTTTATCACAATTCCCCCTGAGTGGTCCATTGGGTTCTTTAAATGAATTGGGCTGGGGCTATATCGATGGAATGAACTGGTTTAATAATGAAGCAGGCGGCATCAATG